>JAKLZG010000039.1 GCA_024256165.1 Candidatus Methylarchaceae archaeon HK02M2 | reverse complement strand
ATACAGCCTGACGGAAAGATAGTTGTCGTGGGCAGTAGCTATTACATAGGTACTTACAGCATAAGCTTATGCTCTGATGTAATAGTTCTAAAGCTTATTGGACAGGAATACCTGCTGGTACCTTCTTCTCAGCAAGGGTTTTCATACCCTTCTACAGATGCACCAAAAAAGGCTGTAGACCCAACTCTGGCAAGACCTATCGGTGTTGGTCCTGTTGCTACGGGAGGAGATACCCTTAGCATTCATATCAACATCAGTCAATTTTCAGAGACTGTTGATGTATATTTTGGCATATTCGCTCCATCAATAGAACCCGATAATGTCTATCTACTCACTTCAGATTATAGCTTTCAACCAGTCTCGATAGGGCTTAATCAATGGAAGATAAATACACCCGGCCCAATAGATGAGTATCTCTTTGGTGATATACCGATCTCAGAGCTTCCCTCAGGCATATACTATATTTACCTTGCTGTGACACCCACAGGCAGTCTTGATAACTTTTATATCTGGACAACATATTTTGAAGTACCATAAATTTCTAATAATTGGGAGGCAAAGGCACATTCCTTGTCTCCTCTTACAAAAAGAAAAAGCGCCTTTACTAACTTCTTAATGAACATATCGAGATGGAAATGATATAACAGTATTCCTCAATATTCAGTTACTCTTCAAATTGAAGAATTGTATTGAAATCTTCATCCAAGAATAATAACCCGGAGTGTGGATTAGATGAAGTAATCCGCAATATTTAATAAATCTCAACACTGTTTACTTGTAGGTGTAGCAAATAGTTAAAAGCATTTCCCTAAAAAAGCGGACTACTTCCTGTAATAAACGCTCTTATAGACTTGATAAAAATGCATAGTTCACATAGAAATACGCACTGCTGAAACTTTTCGGACACTGCATAATTTGCATTCAAACACACACATCAAATTATTTCTAAATAGTGGAATTTACATTCGAAAATATTTGGGGATATTTCTTCCTCAGAAACTAAACTTATTAGAATAACGAGTCGATACCATTAGCCTTTAATCATCATAAAAAAAGAATCACCAGTAATTTGCACATATCTAAAATAATTTCCGAAGACTTGCCTTCTTTCATTCGTATTATTTAATAAGGGCATGGATTTCATAGTAACTCTGCTGTGAGCATAGGTAGAATGAAGGAGGTATTGTATGAAAAAGCTTCTAATGGTTTTCATTATCTCTATTACATGTCTGATGATATGTTTATCAGCATTTGCTAATGTTATTGGTGCGGCAAGATTAAGCCTTATAAAAGGCGACGTTGTTGTTCAGAGAAATGATATAGGGACTGAATGGGTAGTTGCATCGATAAACCTTCCACTTATGCCTGGAGATAGAGTATGGGTTACTGAAAATGGCAGGTTGGAAATACAACTCCTTGGTGGGTCTTATATCCGTGCTGACAACAATACGAGTGTTGATATAACAAATCTGAGCAGAGATTGCGGAGATAATATTACCCAAGTTGCCGTAAGCCAAGGGAGAACATATATAAATTACAAGGGATCTGCTGATAATAATTCTGTATTTCAAGTTGATACGCCTCTAATTTCTGCCATGGCTTATAGTTCAGCAAAATTTAATGTATATGTTTATGAAGATGGATATACAGAAGTTTCTGTAATAAACGGTACTGTTTATGTCGAAGGAATGTATGGGAATACAAAGGTTGATAGTGGAGATATGATTTCAGTTGACACCAATAATTATGCAAAGCTTTCTCCAAGGAGACCTAACGATGAATGGTTAAGTTGGAACTTATCAAGAGATTCTTATATTGCGAGAACGGGGATAAGCATAAAGTATCTTCCCGCGACTCTTGATATCTATTGTGTTGATTTTGATCAGTATGGTCATTGGGTTCATACACCAGATTATGGCTATGTCTGGAGTCCTAGCATAACAGATATTACCTGGGCACCTTATAGGAAAGGAAGATGGATATGGATGAATGATGATTATGTGTGGATCTCTTATGAACCGTGGGGATGGGTACCATATCATTACGGCAGATGGGCATTAAGGGTTGGCATAGGATGGTTTTGGGTACCACCTGCATTAAATGACGTTTTCTGGGGGCCTGGTTTTGTGGCTTGGATATATACACCGACCTATGTATCATGGGTTCCACTTGCACCAAGCGAAATGTATTACGGACATGGCTATTATGGTTATCACAGTGTAAACATTACAAAGGTTAACATAAAGAATGTAATTGTAACAAATGTTTATTTAAATTCTAAAGTAGCTCATGCTGTTACTGTTGTTCATCATGACAATTTTGTTAAAGGAGTAGATGTTAAGGTTACAAATGCACCTGCCAATCCATTTCTTGCGAGATTGAAGTTATCAGTAGGAAGACCTTCTGTCAAACAGATTAATCTTTCTTCTCTGCCTTTAAAGGTTGTTCAACAGAAGCATTTACCACCAAAAACAACTCTGGATACTAAAAGAACCATAGGATTGACTAATAGAAACAGTGCTTTAAGTAGGAATATTTCTGTATTCAAAGGAAGTAAGCCCATATCTTCAATGCACGTCAATGTATTCGAAGATCCAAAGTCGATTTCATCAAATCAAAAATTGCGTCGTGTAGAACCCAGGGCTACTCCTCAGGTCAGCAATCAAGTACAACGGCAGGAATCAAGGAGTACCACTCTGTCCAACAACACTGTGCGTCGTGTAGAACCCAGGGCTACTCCTCAGGTCAGCAATCAAGTACAACGGCAGGAATCGAGAAGGGCATTTGCTCCAAACAACAATCAAACTCAACGTTAGTAGTCCAAACATGCTTCTTATTCGGGAAAAGACGAGAAGCATGAACTGAAAAAGGAGAAAACGGAAAGTAAAAGAGCCTGGCAGCATGGATAATAGGAATAGCAACAATATCTATATGTTCAACGGTTTATGCATATGAAGGTAAAGAAAGGGTCAAGTCCATAGGCACTTGCAAAAATGAAAAGGCTTGGTATTAGGAATTGAGATCTCCTTCTAAAATAGCGATAACCAAGTCTTTTAAGAAATAATTAAAGGATATAATTAATTTGTTACAAGTGGTCTCAGCAATGGCTCTGCCTTTTTTTGTTTGTTTCTGTTGTAAATCAACAAATTTCTTATGACCTCAAAAATCAATACTTGTAGGTGCAGCAAATAACCTGAAATAGAAATTTCGTTTACCCCTTTCTTCCTAGAACAAACATCTGAAAGCTGACCAGAAAGGTATATAGTTACACTGACAGTCCACAAGCAATGACGCCAATTATGGAGCCAATAGCTTTGTTAGATCGGTCTAACGAGTAAAATCATTCTGATATCCTTCCCCAGGGTCTAAAGGTGTTCCATATTGGAACGCTTGAACCAGACAGAATTAAGACTATAGACAACCTCAGCAGGGATTATGCAGAAGAGGTTCTTCAGATGTTCGGAGGCGATAAATCAAAGGTTGCAGGGATTCTTGTCATATCGAGAACCAGTCTTTGGCGTATTTTGAAAAAATAGAAATCTCACCTGAAGAGAATAATGTTCATATCCGTTCAAATATGAAACACTTCCTCGGCTACAGCCTTCCATTTTTCCCTTATTTTTCAATTAGTTATATTATGGCATTCTTCTTGCTTCTTTCTAATTCAAGGAAAGCTTAAGGATAAAAAAATGAAAGAAGCTTTATTAAATACAAAGGAGGAAGGAAATGGAAGGTTACAAAAAAGTGCTCATCGCAGTTAATGGGAAAATCGATGTCCTCACTGAAGGTTTGAAATCAGTCAAGGATGAAAAATGCGTAGTAACAGTTTTAAAGGTTGTACCTTCCTATGAAGGAGATCTCAGCCTAGTAGGTGTTAGAAATATTGAAGATGTATTGAACGGTGACAGAGATCGACTCATATCTGAAATTGAAGATGTCGCAAAGGCTAAGGGTGCTGTGGTAACAACAAGAGTCGAAGAAGGAGATATCCAAGAAAAGATTGTCGAAGTGGCTGAAGAAGAAAAAAGCGATATGATCATAATGGGAGATGGGAAACAGAGTCTTGTCAAAAAAGTTCTTGGTATGAATGTTACAGAAAAGGTTGTTAGCCAGGCTCCCTGTCCTGTAGTTAAAGTTAAAGTTTAAAGACAGGATAAAGAAATCCAATAAATAAAAAACCCCTGTAGGCTTCTATAGGGGTTTTTGTTTGCTCTTCAAGCTAAAGATAAAGTATTAAATTTTACTCTGCATTGTCATTGTGAGCCCGAAGAGGTGGTAACAGCTGTTAATCTTGCCAAGGATCTAAAAAGCCTACAGTCATTACGTGCAAATTTACGGGATATGATGAGATACTCTGCACTGTGTGATGTGAAGAGATTTACTTCAATTTAGGGACCAGCTATCCCACGATGTGGCAACATGCTGCAAGTGTGTTTAAAGAAGCATATTTGTACCAATAATCATCAATTTTCTTGTCTGTCAAATAATAAAGACTTGTAGGTGGATTCCGCAATCTCGATTATCCTTGAGGATGCGTATTTACATGTGTAATCCTCACCTAATAAATATCATAAGAAACACACACCATTTTTAGGGATTAAGAAGATTCTCAAATACTTCCTGTACTCCACACCTCTCAGAGCTTTGATAAAGAGCCACAGTTTACATAGAAATCTGCATTCAAAAAGTTTCTGCTAACGGGGATCCTTACAAAACTCGATACCTATAATCATCAACAGGTTTAACAAATAAATAGATTTTTTAATTGATAATTTAAGTTTATCTGTAATTCTGTAATACTGTAATACTGTAATACAATGTTGAGTGATAAAGGCTCTTCCTACCACAATTACAAATTAGTGAAAAGGGGGAATAGAAGAATATACCCTGCAGAATTAAGAGATTAATTTTTAAACAGGAGTATTTATGATGAAAGGGGGTGATAACTTTCCATAAGTTCTTTTTTTAAAAAAACTACCACTTAAAGATAAGGAGGTATAAGATGCTGAAAAAGAAAAGTATTTATATTTGTTTCATTGTTTTATTCACTTGCTTTTTAGCTCAGGGGAGTATGGCTCAGGAGGTTGAAATTGAACTTCAGGCCGTCGGAGAATCTTCAACACCTATTTTTGTGCCTGGTCATGAAGGCGATATTACACAGATAGCAGGATTTCAATATGAGCAAGATATTCTTATAGGGAGTGATGTAATTGGAACCTCTTCCGGGACGATTACTTTATTATCGCCCCCTTTAAATTTATTAGAACCCTTTATTTTTGCAACAGTTCAAACTACATCCTCTTTCCTAGGATTAGGGACTTTCGAAGAGTCTGGTTATGCCGTTGGTTTAACAAACAGCAACACCCTTACTACTGGAGAGGTCACGTTGTCAGTTACTGGCTCAGTAAGTAATGGAACAGGAGCTTTAGCAGATATTTATGGGGTAGTAACAGGCATAGGAACGACCAACATTGCTACTTCTCAAGGAACTATGAAAGAGATATATCGACTTCGACTTGGATATTAAGTTTGAATATTTTGGCACCAATCAGTATTTTTGACAGAACTACAATCGGGATTAAGGCACGGGGAGAAAATTACCCCTGTGCCTTATAACAAATAATCACAAAGAAGTTTTTAATACAGAAAAAATAAGGCAGAGTCAGGAACGGCTTTGTCTTTTTGTTTCCACCTTAAATACACAGGTGGTTCAGTTACTCATACATGCGTAATAGTAGGTCTAGCAAACAATCTATAAACGATCCTTGTAGTGCGTCTTTAATGAAGAAAGGAGTGACCTGCCCCACATCATTGTACCATAAGTAGTGTATTATTTACATGCAGTTAGTTCTGGCGAGGTCATTGCCCAATCATCTTTTCTGGCGAAAGGAGGTGATTTAAATGAAGAAGACGATACCGATTATCGTGGTAGTACTCTTTACATTTGCTCTTGCCTCAGTATCCTTCGCAGCAGAGAAGAAGGCTGAGATGGCAAAACCAACTGAGAAGCCCAAAGTGCATTATGTTGATGGAAAGGTCAAGGCATTAGATACAGAAGCCCAGACCATTACTATAGCTAAGAACGTAAAGGGTAAAGAACAGGAGACTATTATCACCACTGACAAAGAGACCAGCTTTACTTTGGGTAAAGAGAAGAAGATGCTTGCAGATGTGAAGATTGGCAATTATGTGGCTGTCAAGTACACAGAGGTTGAAGGCAAGAACTTAGCAAATAAAGTTGCTATCAGGCCTATTAAGAAGATAGCTAAGGTGGAAAGTAAAAAGAAAATAGTTGAGTCAGGAAAAGAAACGGGTAAATAAATAGAAGAGGAAGGAGAGTAATGTGAGATAGGGGGGATTTGTTCCCCCCCGTTTACTTAAGCTCCTTTATTTTATTGCATATTAACAATCAATAATCATCAATATTTAGGTTGACTTAGAAACGCAAAATATCAGGTAGCATTGATAAAAATGGTGTGTTGCCTTTGGAGTGAAAGATGTTAAAGTCGTATTAGCGACAAAGGAGGCAACTGTTCTTCCTGAAGCAAGCACTCATTGAGACTTCTCAAAAGATACATAGTACAAATAATAATCCTTTCCTCTTTTGCAAAGAAAAACTCACCATTTTAATTTGCATGTTATATTCCTTTAATCAGTAATCAGTAGGCTATAAATGCCTCATGTGTATCCCATATTTTTTCGGGAGTGGTTTGGCTGTAACCCTTTTTATGGTAATTATCTGTAATCATTATCACATTTAATTTTTTTCAATACTTGTTAGATTTTATTTATGAAGAGAATTAAGAAAAAGGACTGCACGAAGACATGGCGTAGTGTGCGGTGCACCATAAAAGATACGCGTTACACAGTAGAGAAGGTATCACCACTTGTGAAAAGTGTCAAAAGCTTCATAACTGTAAATTCTGGGAAGGGATCGCAATTAGGGAAGGAAAAAATATAATAAGAATAACTAATAATGAGAGCTGATGCAAAGCAACATAAAAATATTAATCGTTGACGACGAAACAATAACACTTAAGAACCTTCTTCATGTGATGGAAAAGGAAGGTTATGAGGTACTAGGGGTATCGAGTGGGCCAGATGCCTTGAAAATCCTTGAGAACCAAGAATTTGATGTTGTGCTTGCAGATTTAAAAATGAAAAAGGTGGATGGGATTCAGATTCTAAAGAGATGTAAAGAACTTTATCCAGATACACAGGTAATAATGATAACAGGTTATGCAACGGTAGAAGCGGTAGTTAGCGCAATGAAAATGGAGCATTCTATTGCATTGCAAAGCCCTTTGAGCTGGATCAGATAAGAAAGGTGGCCAAAGAAGCAATAGAAATGGTCAGACTGAAAAAGGGAGACATACAACTAAGTGAGTGTATTGAGAAAGGGTAAAGGTCTCACTCCTTCGCACTAACCTAACAGTCCGCTAATCTCTTCCTTCCTGAAATAAGCAAAATGAAATCCTGCTATAATGATGTAGATTACTTCTGATAATCGACAAATAATGCTATAAAACGCGGACACCTTAATTTTAGAATATGAAGAGTAAAACATTATAAGGAATGAACCAACGTGAAGATCGCATCCATAACCTTTACAGCATTTTCGGTCGCTAGGCCTTTAATGTCTGACCCTTAATGTACCATTCTTGTAGATGCTTAGCTATGCGTAAATGCCTCTCTTTTTTAATATCATCATTGACCCACTTGCTTTGCCAGCGAGGTTCTCGTCCAAAAGCAACTCGTGCGTCGTGTTGGTCATATCCATAACCATCAAGCAATTCAATGTTAAAACGACGAACAAAATCCATATCAAGCTCGCCAGGTTGAATTTGAGATAGACGGAAAGGCCAAGTTGCCACTTCTAAAAAGTCAGAAGGGTTATAATCATCAACAAAATGAAGAAGTTGTAAAAAATCTTCTTCTCTTTCTGAAGGAAAACTATGCATTAAATAGATAATAGGCTTTATTTGCCTATCTACTGAACCTCGTATAATTCTTACAATTTCTTCTCGAGGTAGAAATTTTCCCATGTCTTTTAGAACTCTTGTAGAAGGAGTTTCCAACGCTAAAAGGATACCAGAAAAACCTGCATCCTGCATCAAATCCAGCATTTCTTCGTCAACCGAAGGTAATAAAGCTAAAAATCCATAAATTCTAATTCCAAACTTTGCACCTATTAAAGCTCGACATATATTTTTGAATACAGGAGGGTTTCCATTAATAAGATTATCAGCAAATACAATTTCCTTGATATCGTATTCCTTTATATCTCTCTCAATTTCTTTCAGAAGATGTTCAACAGATCTCTGACCAAAGTGCGGATGATGTTTACGAGAATTGCAAAATGTGCAACGACGTATACACCCACGGCTTCCTAATATAGGAAATGCGCCTAACAGGCGATATTGGAAATATTTTTTTAGGTCAAAATCGCTAAAATCTGCAAGAGGCAATTCATTAGGGTCAAGTTGAGTTCTGGTTGGTGTAACTACAACTCGCTCTCCCTGCTTAGTCCACATTCCTGGGACATTTGATATTGGTTGCGACTTTTCTATTGCCTCAACAATGTCCAAAATAGCCTGTTCCCCTTCTCCCTGTAATATTCCACTAACTGATTTATGTTGTAACACATGAGATAATAAAGCGTGATTAGATGGAAGGGCAAAAGGGCCTCCTAAAATAATCACTGTATCTGGACTAAGATTGTTAATCTCCATTGCCAAGGCAAGTGAAGGTACCAGCATACCATGATAAAGGATACTTAAGCCGATCAAATTAGGTTGCCCATCCAATGCTTGTTTCGCCCAATCATAAACAGTCTTATGAAACTTAACTCTAAATTTCTCAGCAGCTTCAAGTTTAGGTTCTACCCCTAATTCTTCTGTTGAAATCCATGCCCCGTGAGCATAATCAGGATTCAAATCAATACAATGAGCGTGAATACCATGTGCTTTCAGAGAACCTGCTAAATGGGCGATTCCAATAGGAGGTGCCCATTTAGTTTGCATTGTAGCTGGAGTGGTTATTAAACGAACAAAAATAATAATCACCTCAAGAAAAAATTTTTCTACATATAACTAAATAAAAAATACTCAATTAGATAAAGACATATTTCTATCTTGATTAAATTAATACGCATTAATACCAAAATTCAATATTTTTCGATCTTTCATAACAGCGTTATGATTCTGTCTTATATTCCTATATGAGATACTTCCTTGACCTGCCCCAATCTAATGACCCACTTGACTTCTCCTGCCATTAATCTTTTTTCATAAAAACTAAAGGCGAGATATTCCACTGGCCCTTTCTTATTGCATATTTCTATCGGTAATCATTAATTCTTATTATACTCCGCTTAATGTATTTGTTTGTAGGTGCACTCCGTATCCTCAGGGCTGAAATCAACACTAAATGATTCTCACAGTAGTCCGCAAAACTGAACACAGGTCAAAGGGTATTGAGTTCCTCAGATAGTATGCCCTTTGGGTATCGTGAGGGCTGTGACTTCCATGAAAAAATCTACATCTGGCTCAATAGGCTCGGTGTGAAATTCCGGGAGAAATAAACAGTGCATTCCTTTTTGCAATTTTCACCCCATATTACGCATAGACTTTTTGTTTACTGCACCTACAAAGAAACATCCCAGACATACTCTAAACACTGAGGATTATCAAGAGAAACAAACAAAAAAGCATAGCCAGTGCTGACTCTGCTTTAGGTATACAAAAAGATTATTCTTACACCTAACCGTAATGTTGATGTGAATAGATGTAAGGCAGTAGGGAGCATTCGCTCCCTCTGCCCTTAAATTAACTGAATTAATAACGAGTTGGGTAAAAAGTTGCGGTGAAGTAATCCCACCACAATGTACCAGTTGTAGAGGTGTCTTCTCTGCACGCCTTGAGGTAGTAAGTTTTTGTTCCGGCTGAGACATTATACACTATGTTGAGAGAAAAACTCTTCTCGTCATAATATACACCAATTACATCGCTTTCGAGGTAAGGTGCCAGATTATCGAAGGTTGAACCACCAGAAGCGTCGTCAATTCCAACACGAACCCATTTGGAGGCAGTACCGGGATTGTAAATTCCACTTGCCTGTACATGGATATAGCCGGATGTAGGTGCAGTAAGAGAGATCGATGCAAGATCAGTCAGAGAAGAGCAGACGCTTGATATAGTAGAAACAATTTTTGAACCAAGTGCAACATACTCTATCCCAGGCTCATCCAAAATGTGCAAAGCTGTTAAGGTATTGCCATAAATGTCATCACCGTCCTTTGTTATCCTCACAAACCTTACTGCGTCTGCTACAACAATTTGGTTGAGTTCACAATTGTTCCCCACCTCTACAATTGCGGGAACAGAAGAGCTAAGCTGTACGTTATCACAAAAGACCCATTCACCACCTCTTTGCTCCTGATTCAGTGTGCAGCTTCCTACCAGTGTTGATGTGTTTCCTCTATAAATGCGGTATCTGGCAGAGTTTGTGCGGTTTGGATGAGTTACCCAGCGGACATAGACAGCATATCTACCTGTAATATCTGGAAGTATGCCTATCGAGTTTGAGTTAAAACTCGCATTTGCTGTTACTGCACCGGCGTCAGAATCGTTTCCGTTACATACAGCATATCTGTAATTATCCCCATAGTAGAGAATTCTGTTTGTAGATTTTGTCCATGTGCCTGTGAATGTTGCGGTGTGATTATCCATATCAATCATTGCATCATCATCATCGACTGCCAATGCAGAATCATTCATAAGACAAATCCCCAAAACTAGTATTAAAATCCCTATTGCTCTTGTAAAAACCATCTTCCTCACCCTCTTTTTCTTGTATTATGGTCTTACATATGGTTTCTGTACTTTTATGAAGCTGTGAATCTCACTACCACCTCCTCTCATTAGTTGAGAAAGTAAATCCATCATTGATTAATTCTTTGGGATTTAGGTTTTATTCCTTAAAAAAAGCCACGTCTATCTATCTTTATAGAAATGGGTTTTTACTCGAAAGGGTTAGTTAATTTTATCTTAAATAGATAAAATTAATCTACAAAAAATATAGAAAATGATTCTATTAATTTCTGTTTGTAATATTGCATTGATAGGACAGATTCAAGAATACATATTTCAGGAAGAAAGGGGGTAAACAAGGCTGGTGTTTCAGATTATTTAGTGCACCTACAACTATAAACTGCAGCTAAATTGAGGGACTCACAAATTCCAAAAGAAATCGAACAGAAAGATAGCCCACCTTCAGGAATTATTTGTTCCCAAAGGCAGGCTTCTTTTGTGATGTTCAATCAGATTGCACATGGAACTATCACCTTGCCATTTTCTTTCTCAGTATAAAACCACCAGCGACTGTTAGGCTGACAAGGGTTATGATGAGCCATGTGGGGTTGTAGCCAACGGGGGTTGGTGTACTATCACTCATTTCTTCTAATGTTATAGTGTCAACATATACTTAAGATAAACCGTCCTCGGACCATGCATCTGTAAAAATACCATCTCGGAACTGCTTGGGCATTCCAGCCTGAGTATGACTATGAGGTATGCCAACCTCGCTCCGAGCCACAAGCAGAGGGCGGTGGGGATGTTGGATAAGAAATCCTAGTTCTTTTGAAGAAGCCTTGAACTGGTAATTGAAACGGCTCTTTCCATAATAGACATTAGATACACAAAGACAGGTAGCAACAAGAAAGTGATTATAACGCTTACAATAGAATCAACGTGGATTATATTTGCTTTTACAAGAGCCTTATAATAAAACACATGAAAAAGGTAAATCGAATATGAACACATTCCTAAAGAGCAAATTAAACCAGAAAATATTAATTTATTATGAAGCATACTTGTGAATGCATAACAGATGTAGATAGAACTGACTAGCAGGAAAAGACCAAATATCATTCCAGAACCATCAAATAGCACAGAATTATTTCGAGTTAAAATGACTGAAGATAGAAATAATATCAGTGCTATTAATATATGTATTTTTGTTTTCACGGGTTTTTCAATACTGTAAAGAATCATTCCTCCTAGAAATAAGTAAATGTGCCCAAGAGGGACAAACCTGTAAACAAAGTTTGCCCTTGTAAACCCAATCCCATAGTGCAAATAAATCATATAAGTAGCAACTAAAGTCAACAGACTAATTATTAGCAGTCTTAATTTATCTAATTTAACGATAAGTAGATATATAAAGGGGGCGATAATATAGCACTGGAGAAGTGAAGTGATAAACCAGTATATACCTGGAGCCTGCACAAAGGGAACTGCAAGAAATGTATAAAGGTTGAACTCCCCCGTTTCAAGAAAAAAGAAAATGGAAACTGATAAAAAATAAAGAGGATAAATCCTCAGAAATCTTTTTAGGTAAAATCTTGATAGAGATAGTTCTCCAGATTTGGAGGACTTGCTCAGAGATGCATAAATTCCATAGCCGCTTAAAACAAAAAAAACTGCTATGAATCCATTTGCAAATTCTGATAACTTTAAAGATGTGTAAAAATTAACATAGTGATTACATAAAACAGAAAAGATTGCTAATCCCTTTAAAAAATCAGACACTAACTTGCTCATGTTCGTCATTATATCCCCCTGCCAGACAAAACACCAGACAATTCAACAAAAAGGGGCTGTGCCTTTCGACACAAACTTGATTTAAATGGTGGGCGATGCGGGTTTTGAACCTGCGACCCCTGCCGTGTGAAGGCAGTGCTCTCTTTTGTTGCTTCACGATCGCTGTAGAATACCAGTTGTACTGTCATATGGAAACCTTTCTTAAGGGTATTAATTTTAAAGGAATAGGAAGACGGTTTTTTTATGATTATGAGTAATCTGAACCATTTTTAGAAATTCTGAAGTGTTAATTCCCATATGAAAGATGCACTTTTATTTAAACACTGAGAGGTGTGAAGTACAGGAAGAAGTTTTACCTCCATATAACTAATGCAGTACCGTGCGACTTTCTCCCCGAAGTAGCATGCCTTTTTTCTCAAAGATACCTACAAGTCTGCAGAATCAAGTAGTGCAAAGTCTTATAGGTTTTTTACATCAAATACGCACATCTATTTCAATGCATTCAGAAAAACTTTCAAGTAGAAATAAATATTGGCGATTATAAATGATTGGCAAATTGAAATCTTCACTAAAAAGAGACAAACAATCAAGATTTTTTATGAGAGAGCTCCTCCATTAAGTCAATTTGTATTTTTTGTATTTCCAACAGCCTGTTCCATTGATTCATAAGAAGATGATCAATTTTTTCCTGCAGATGGCGAATCTCCAGTTCTGCTTTTAAGTTAATACGATAATCGTATTCTGCCCGTAATCGATCCTTTGCTTCTTGTCGATTTTGACTCATCATGATGACGGGAGCTTGAATCGCAGCGAGGCATGAAAGGATGAGATTCAGGAATATATATGGATATGGATCAAAGGGCTTTCGGACAAGTATAGTTGAGTTTATGGCTACCCATAATAATAGGACACCGATGAAAATACTTATAAATCCCCAGCTTCCCCCAAAATCTGCAATCCTATCAGCTAACCGTTCCCCTAATGTTAGTTGTTTGTCATACTCAATATTAATGTTCGTTGACAGGAGTTCTTGCTCCTGAAGACTTTTGACAACCTGTTCTTCTAAAGCAGAAAGTTCACCTTTGTCTGCTTCGATAATATCTTGGATATACTCTGCCCTGAAATGATTAAGATCATCGATACAAATAAAACCACTGGTAGACCAATCAGGATATGTTTTTTGAATTTCCTTAACAATAGGTTCTCTGATCAATTCTGCTGACAAGACCTCGCTCATTTTTTTTGGCTTTTTGCAAATTTGGCATATTACAGCTTGTTCAGTATTTTTTTGTGCCATGATTCTTTCCTCCTCAATAATATTCTGTTATAAATAATAGTTCTCTAGAATTATCTAATAATTGAGGATCCTTAAGACTCAAGATATGATGGAACCCAATCTGATTATCCCCTCATACCACTTTATTCATCAAGGATTTCCCTAAGGCTTTTGAGATTACCGTAGAGCACCATTTTATCACCCTCCTGTACCCTTTCATGATGTTTTCTGGGGATTGGAATCCAATTATTGCCACGCTCGATTCCGAGGATAATAATATCGGGGCTGCGGAACCTCCATTCTGCGAGTGACACATCAATAAGTTGTGAATCCTTTTTGATGGTCTTTTTTATAAGGCCATATCCTTCAAGGAAATGGAGAAGATCTTCTGCTGTGCCTTCTTCAAAAGCTTGAATTCGAACGAGCTTTCGTTCGATAAAGCTTTCCCATTTTTGAGTAAACCCCCTGGATTTCCCGAGTCTGTAAATAAGATACACCCCAAACACGAAGAGAACGAAATGAATAGGTAGTTCATATCCTTTGCTCGTTACGACAGATGAAGTAGCCGAAATGATCACTGCCACAATTCCTGCGTTCCCTAGTATCATAAGGATGCTGATGATTTTCCTCCTCTGCGGATTATTGACTACTTTTTCGGCTTCACGTGTTGTAAACCCAGTTCCTGTAAATGCTGAAAGCGATTGAAATACTGCTCTTGGCCTGTCAACACCGGTCATCATTAGTGCAATTGCTCCAGCCCGTACAATAAGAAAGGAAAAAAAGATTGCAACCAAAGTCGGAAACAAATAATACAGTCCGGACATATCTACCTCCTATACATTTCGGTTGTCAGCGCCCATTTTTGATATTTTATCAAAATAGACTGCTTCAATATACAAACATAGTCGAAGACATGGAACCAAGGGTGAAGTTGGTTATTTAGGAGGGAGTATTAAATTCATCTGAGGCTGTTCTTATTGTTAATAAAAATAAAATACTTAAAGATATTATCTACAAACCAAATCGCCTTTCAGAGGTTAAAGTTCGTCTTGATAAAGCTCGCTGCAATCTAAATCTCATGAATTGGTTTTTTTATTTCTTCCTGAAATATTGATTTATGAATCTTGCCCACAATGCAATATTTCAACCAGAAATCAATAAGATAATTTAAGTCATCATTGACCAAGGTAAGCCCAATTTTAATGAAGGCATTAGAAGTTGTAATTTTCAAAGGAGAACGAGATAGTTTATAATATTAGCAATTATACACTCTTAACTGCCTATTATTCTTATTAGAGAATTTCATATATATATAACACATCCAAATTAGTGTAAACACATAATTATAAATATAAAGAATTGTGATACCCAGATACGGGAATAAACTTAAGGATCAAACAATTCAAAGAAAAAGTTTTTTTCCATTCTAATTTTAAATGAGAACTTAAATAATAGTAAATTTTTGAGATTGAAAATTAATATTTCAAAGATATGAATAGGTTTAGCGCTTTTATAAAGTCCTCGCCTTCGTGTCGAGCTCTATTGCCTGTAATTCACACATGTGAAGCTTTTGACTTTAGGAGAATTATTGAAGATGAAGAATCAGGCTAAAAGTAATATAGCAGTAGAGCCCCTAATAGCTG
>JAKLZG010000038.1 GCA_024256165.1 Candidatus Methylarchaceae archaeon HK02M2 | reverse complement strand
AACATAATATGGATTGACTCCGATGCTTACTAATTTGTTTAATATATCTGCTAAAACGTTTGGATTGTCGTTTATCTTTTTTAATAACACTGTTTGGTTATGAACTATTAAACCACAATTTAACAATTTATTAAAGGCTTCTGTTGATTTAGGAGTAATCTCTCTAGGATGGATGAAATGGGTCACAATATGGACTCTTTTTTTCAATGTAGACTCTTTAAGGATTTCTAGTAAACTATTATCACCGATTATCCTAGAAGGGAAGACGATAGGTACTCTGGACCCAATCCTGATGTATTTTAAATGGTCTATTTCCGTTAATCGTTCTAAGTATTCTTTAATAATATTATTTTCTAATGTTAGTGTATCTCCCCCACTAAGAAGAACGTTGTTTATCTCCTTATGTTCACTGATATATTTGATAACTGAATCCAATTCTGAGAGAACTTCTTTATTTGATACGCCAATCAATCTTCTTCTAAAGCAGAACCTACAATATGAAGCGCAGTAATTTGTTGTTAAAATAAGAGCTGTTTGGTCATATTTATGTTGGAGACCTGTGACTTTTACATTCTTTTTCTCTCCGCTTGTATCATATGACCCTTTCCTAGACAATTCAAAAATTGAAGGAACTAAGATTTTTCTCAGGGGGTCATCTTTATCTTCAACATCTATTAAAGATAAGTAATGCCTTGTAATATTTATTGGATGTCTTAGAGAAATTTTCTTTAAAATATCTTCTTCTTTCTTATCTAAAGGGATGTTTTCTTTTAACTCCTCAATTGTACAAATGTTTTTCTTTAATTGATCTTTCCAAAATTCCACCTTCAAACTACCTTTCTCTCATAATATCATATAATTTCAGAATTTATAAAAGGTTATTTTAATGTTGTCTGTGAAATGATTAGAAGATGTCATCAAATATAACGATTATAGGAATTAAAGGAATCCCTGAAGTCAAGCCCGGAGACAATGTATCAAATCTGATTATCGATGCAATCCAGAGCCAAGGCATAACTATTTTAGATGAAGATATACTAGTCGTGACTCATAAGATAGTCTCCAAGGCTGAGGGACGGCTTGTAAATTTAGAAAAAATAACACCTTCGGAATTCGCTTTAATGATAAGTGGCGAAAAAGACCCTCGACTTGTAGAAGTTGTTCTTCAAGAGTCTAAGAGGATTGTTAGAATGGACCGAGGAATAATCATAGCTGAGACTAAGCATGGATTTATTTGCGCCAATGCAGGAGTCGATAGATCAAATATTGAAAGTGGAATGGCCTCTCTCTTGCCAATCGATCCTGATATGTCTGCTAAGACTATCAGAGCTGAGATAAAGCAAAGAGCAAAAGTGGATATTGCAGTGATAATATCAGATACTTTCGGGAGACCTTGGAGAGAAGGTCAGACAAATATAGCTATAGGCGTTGCTGGATTGGAACCACTTCTAGATTATCGAGGAATTAAAGATATGTATGGTTATCAGCTCAAAGTTACCTCTATAGCTGTAGCAGATGAGCTAGCTTCAGCAGCAGAACTTGTAATGGGTAAAGTTGGGATGACACCATTAGCAATAATAAGAGGTTACCGATATCTTATGAGAGAAGGATCAGCCCGTTTACTTATTAGACCATATGCAAAGGATCTTTTTAGATGATAAGAATGTAACAGTTATTGAGTGCTCTTTGGAATTGTGTTATTCTATTAAAATAGGTTTGGACGGAACTTTGAACTTACGAACTCTATTAATTAGACCGATTTTGACCATATAATTGTAGGTTTCGGTTCCATCTCCTATCTTAAGGAATGTGGCTATGTCCTTTGGTGTGTCTAAATCTAAAGCTATCCTGGGCAATCTACAAATTGTGCATGGGATATTTTTTGCCTTCGCTTCATCTATATGAACTTGAAAACTGTTAAGACCAAAACTTGGCTTTATTACAGTCGGTGGCTTCATTAAAAGTGCATTTGTTCCTTTCTCATCTAAGGATGGGGTAATTACTATTGATTTTGGTTTATGACTTTCTCTTATCATATTGTCTATATCCTTAGTTTTTACAAGAGGGATATCTACAGGCAGGATAAGAATAGATTCAGCTCCTTTATCTTTACAGACACTTGTTACTTGCTTTATAGCAGAGTTTAAACCCTTTTGAGTACCCTCATTGAAATTTAATACTCTACTTTTTTTTGCAAATTCTAGAACTCTTTGATCACAACTTATAACTATTACTCTCTCCACATATTTAGAAATTTTAACTGCATTTAGAACATCTCTTAGCATAAACAAACAGAGCACAGACTTTTCCTGAGGTTTTAAAACCCCCTCTAGCCTTTTCTTCGCGTCCTTTAAGCCCTTAACAGGTATGACTACATAGTCAGTTTTAAATTCATATCGCCTCCAATGTAAATTTTGCTAACTCTTCCTTATTCTTCAACCCCTTCATTATGGTATCTGTCACAAAGACCTTAATACCTAAAGATTCTATTCTTTCTTTAAGGTTTTTATCTGCAATGTCGATTACAAATGCATCCAAAAAGTCTTGATAAAGCTTTGCTACTCCATATGCAGAAACTTCCATCCCTAAGCTATTCATTAACTTATCCGCAGGACCTTTTACTGTTTTGCCTGCGATCAAGGGGCTTATTCCTATGACCTTAGCTTTTGTATCTTTCAAACTCTCTCTTATTTCTTGGATAGAAAGGATAGTGCCTATACTAACTATAGGGTTACTTGGACAGATGATAATTATTCTAGCTTTTTTAATAGAATTAATTACACCAGGGGCTGGTTTAGCCTTCGTAACACCTTTAAATCTAATTTGCAAAACCCTTTCTTGTGTTTTACTTTTAACCATGTATTCTTGAAAGTGTATTTCACCTTTATCTGTGATAACAATCGTCTTAACATCATCATCTGTCATAGGAATTATCTTTGCTTTAACACCTAGAACCTTGCACTCTCTATCAGTTACCTCTGAGAGTTTCAACCCTTTTTTTAAGAGTATAGAGCGGTTAATGTGTGTAGCAAGGTCTTTATCACCCAGTTTAAACCATGTCTCATAACCGAATTTCTTAAGTTTCCCTAAACAATTAAAAGTATCTCCTTTGATCCCCCCTCCTTTTTTATCATCGACTATACATGCTAGAGTATAAATTACGATATCTATGTCTGGGGATATATGCAACCCATAAAGCTCGATATCGTCACCTGTGTTAACAATTATTGAGATGTCTTCTCCTTTTACTACTCTAACAAGACCATCAAGAAATTTTGCAGCGCCCACACCACCTGCTAATGAAGTTATCATTCATTAGCCCCATCCATTGAATCGAACTACGTCTTTTAATGGCTTTCTTGGAGGCATTTTAGGCTTCTCCATAGGATAACCAATCTCTATAATCGCTTGTGGAAAGAAACTGTCTGGAATGTTAAGAACTTCCCTAACAACTTCCATGCAAAAAAGAGGTGCGCAACGCCAGCAAGCTCCCCAACCTTTCATATGAAACGCTAACAGAAGGTTTTGTATAGCTGCTGAGACAGACTGGACAGCCATGATGTATTCAACATTCCTCCTTTTATCGTTATACTTATCCATGTCTTCCATTGTGAGACATACTAGAATCAAAACTGAAGCATTAAGTGTGCGCCTTTTTGAAGATTCTAAAAGGTTCACTATTTCCATCTTGGATACTCCATCCTTTACTAGATCCTTTAGCCAAGATTGAGTCATTGCCTTAGCAAGGTTAACCTTCAAATCTTGATCAGTTATCACGATAAACCGCCAAGGTTGGGCATTATGTGCTGATGGTGCACTTGTTGCTATATCAATCATCTCTTCTATTAAATCTCTTGAGATACAATTAGGCTTTAACTTTTTAATACTCCTTCTAGACTTTACTATTTGAGAAAAGGCATCCGAACTGCTCATAGAATTTATAATCTCCGATACAAGAATATAAGGGAATCCAGAGCATAATTTTATTATATTCTATGACCTCTTATGATTCCCTAAACGCCTCTTTGGGGTCTAAAATTGATACCTAAATAACAAGTGTAACGGATAGTTCTACTAAAATCTGTCTCCCAGACCCATCGGGACCGGAATCGTTGGTCCCTACACTATATTTTTCTTCATTTTATCTTACTTAGCTCTTTGTAAATGAGGAGGATAGCGATCAAGAACCTCATCCCTAACTTGGCATATGTTGTGAGCAAAATTCCTTTTTAAGAAGACCGAAAGAATATTTATATGAATTATTATTTTATCAAATAAGCATTCGATCTTGGTGAAAGTAAGAGAAGTCATGATAAGAGAAGTCCTTACGATAGATGCCGAAGAGAGTGTAGCCGAAGCATGTAGGATAATGGGGGAGAAGCATGTAGGGAGCCTTATAGTCACAACTCGAGACAAGCCACTAGGAATCTTCACAGAGAGGGACCTGCTATCTAAAATAATCCTCAAAAGGCTCAAACTGGAGGAGATCAAAGTCAAGGAATATATGTCTGAGCCTCTAACTGTAATAAATCCAGACTTCCACTTAAAAGAGGTTGCTAGAATAATGACTCGGTTGAAGATCAGTAGGCTCCCTGTGATCGAAGACGAAAAGTTGGTCGGCATAGTGACATCGTCTGAATTAATACACGTAATGGCTCGAGATCCTCTGGAATTGATCGGTGGCTAATCTGAAAGTGATGATTATTTATGGTTTCAAAAAATAAGGGAACTTACGAAAAGGAAGTGACATGTAGTGACTGTGGCAGGGTTTTACTAGCCAAGGATAAAGGCTTGCAGTGGCACAAGAGTGGGAGAGGTGTCAGGTTTGGATGGGATGTGTGTCAAGTTTGCGGAGCTATAGTATGTCTAGATTGCGCATATTACAATCGAGTTAAAAGGAAAGGTCTCTACCTTTACTATTACGATGTCATGAGAGTATGTAAGGAACATTATAGCCTTGAAGAGGAAGTTTGAGAGAAGACCTTATTTTTTAATTTGTAATTGAACAGTTTAAACACCTTTTCTACTAATCTCTCCTATAGGTAGCTCTAAAAGGGAAGCTAAAAGCTCATCAGAAATTCCAGGGGTATTAGCAACTGCCTCTTTCATAGTCTTCTCAAGATATGAATCGTAATCTATTGATGAGGGGTCATCCCATAGATTCTCGAATCTCTCTTTGAATATGAGAGACACTCCTTCCGAATATATCTTATAGCCCTTACGAGTGGGCACATCAGCTCCTCTCCTTTCGGGAAAGCCCATGACAGTTACACGGCCGTCTATAATCATATACCTCAGGTCACTGACTAAAATAGAAGAATTGTACCTTACATCGCCCCCTACGCTTTTATACCTATAACCCATGTTAAGACGAGTTGGATCCTTGGGGAGGAGGAATTTCAACTTGACGCCTGTTTTCGAGGCCCTAGAAAAATTTCCCAGGAGCCTCTCGATGGTCTCTTCTTCATCTTCTTTTGGGGCAGTTCCAGTCACGGTTGCACTAATGTAACTGGTGGATTCACCGACCGCTTCTAAGACTGCGATAAAATACTCAGCCCTGCTGAATGTCCTTGTGGCCTGCATGAGTTGTTCTATTAAGTGAGACCTTCCTCTCGCCTCTTTGATACTGGTGAGTAGCAGGTAGATTGTTACGATCAATAGAACTAGCTCGATGGATAGGAGGGCCTCGCTTAATCCGACAATCACCATGAGAAGAAGGCTGAAGGATCGCTAAGTTAAATAAACATTTTTATGATCCAATTAACAAATATCATGAACCATACTTATAGGATCATGATATTCACCAAAAACAGAATGAAAAATCCATGAGATTATACAATAAAATATATGGACTTTAAGAGCATTTTTTCAAGAACTCAATGATGAACATACGATCAATGCCTTTTATTTCTACATAGCCTTTCTGACTACTATTATCAAATCCCCGTTCCTAGCCTCTATGGACCAATCTAAAAATTCTCCAGCCTTCAAGCCAAATTGAGCAACGATAAACTCAGGAACGGTTGTTCTTAGAGAATGGGATCCTTTTCGGCCAATAGATAGTTTTGTTTTATAACCTGCTCCCATAAGTCATTCATAGCAAGATTAGGTATTTAAATATGTAGGCGATAAGTAGGAGATATATTGATTGCGATCGACATGCTTACAAAAGCCTTCCAAAATCATTACGATTTTGCAGGTTTTGTAGGTGGAGATAGTTGTACTAAAAATTCTTTGAGCATTTTTAAATAAATGGTTAGTCTGGGAGGGTCTACATAAAATGCTGTAGCATAGGCACGATTGAATATCACGACTTCAACGAATACCTGGACTGCCCCGCGTACAGGTGCTCAAAATGTGGATAGCTTACGAAGTTCTATCTGGAAGATCTGCCTTGAAGAAGTTAGATTAAGGTTATGTAATCGATCTACTGGGTTGTTTTTTCATTGTTTTTAAGAATAAGAAATTGAGTTCTTTAACCAAGAATATAATTATATAAAACGTCTTTTACTTTACTTCAGAAATAAGATTCGGGGTAACTATGAGAAAGCTAGATAAATTAAAAGAATGGAGAAGAACTCATTACTCTGTAGAAATTACTCCAAATCTAGATGGAAAAAGAGTTACAGTTTTCGGATGGTTAGCTAGTAAACGTGAGCAAGGCGGTATAACTTTTTGGATTCTCCACGATAAAGAAGGAATCGTACAAATTACAATGCATAAGGGCAAAACTTCCAACTCAATTCTAAAGAAGGCAGAGAATATCCGTGAGCACTCTAGTATAGGCGTAAAAGGTGTTGTTAAAAGTATAGATAAAGCTCCTCACGGCGCTGAGATAATCCCTGAAGATTTGCGCATCTTGAGCTCCGCTCGACGACAACCTCCATTCAGTTTATTCGGGGGAAAAATGGCAAGTATCGATAAACGCTTGGATATCCGTGTGGTAGATTTGAGAAGACCAAAAGCCCAAGCCATATTTAAAATAAAGCATACAGCATTAACAGCAGTAAGGGATTTTTTCATAAAAGAAGGCTATATTGAGGTGAATACACCAAAGATAATAGCTACAGCTACTGAAGGAGGTGCAGCTCTATTCCCTCTATTATATTATAACAAAGAAGCATTTTTGGCCCAAAGTCCTCAGCTTTATAAGGAGCAACTAATCATACCTTTTGAAAAAGTCTTCGAAATAGGACCCATCTTTAGGGCTGAGGAATCACGTACACTGAGACACTTGAGCGAAGTGATATCGATCGATGTTGAGGAAGCATTCGTATCTTATGAAGATGCGATGAAACTTATTGAGCAAATAATTTATTATACAGTTAATAAAGTACGTAAAAACTGCAGTAGTGAAATTGAACTATTGGGAAATAAGCTAATAGTCCCTAAATTACCTTTCAAACATATCACTTATGATGATGTACTTAAGATTTTGAAAAAGGAAGATATAATACTGGAAAGGGGTGATGATCTATCTACACAAACACTAAAGATTTTGGGCGAAATTATACCTGAATTCTATTTCATCACAGATTGGCCCACATTTATGAAACCTTTTTACATTAAACCTAAAGATCTAAAGCAAGATATTTCCGAATCATTCGATTTTATGCACGGTTCAATAGAATTGGCATCAGGAGGCTCGAGGATTAGCTCCAAGAGGATTTTGATTAAGAGGTTGAAGGAGCAGGGTCTAGAACCAAAGCTCTTTGAATATCATTTGAGAATCTTTGATTATGGTATGCCGCCACATGCAGGCTTTGGTCTCGGCCTAGAGAGATTGATCATGGTATTGACAGGGCAAGAGAATATTCGAGAGGTTACTCTTTTTCCCAGAGATCGGTCTAGACTTACTCCTTAAATTTCTTATATGAAGAAAGTAGGGCTTAGTGAAATTGAATTTTAATAGAACTCGAATTTAAATACAAGAAACTCTCTTATGTTAAATTTTAAAACTTGGGGAAAGAGATTCTCTCTAAAGATCTGTATTTATAATATATACATACACTCATTATATACGCATCATGTATATATTAAGATACTTCCACCTTATAGTCCGGAGGTGTTATGATGAGAAATATAGGTAAAAATCAGATAAAGATCGGATACCTTGTTCCCTATGCTACATCACTAGC
>JAKLZG010000037.1 GCA_024256165.1 Candidatus Methylarchaceae archaeon HK02M2 | reverse complement strand
ACGTGAGCATTATTATACACTGCTATAGCAGTTGCAGATAGCGAGCCAAAGAGCCTATCCTCTGGATTTTCTAGATTCAAGATCCTTCCTATGAAGGATTTTCTAGATACGGCAACACAGACAGGTCTACCAAGTCTACGAAGATACTTAAGGTTTTTTAATATGTAGCAATCCCATACATGCCAAGGCCATTTTGTTTTACGAATGAAACCTATCGCAGGGTCTATAACGATTTTATTATCAGATATCTCAACCTCTCTGGCCAGATCTAAACTTTCTTGCAACATCGTCGTTACTCTTTGTATAGGATTTAATTCGCTTTGGCGTTTTGCATGGGCAGCGATTATTAGACTAACGTCATATTCAGCAACGACACTAGCCATGTTACCATCTCCTTTCAAACCATATACATCATTAACTATATCAGCTCCAGCCTTTACAGCTTCTTCCGCAGATTCACTCCTAGTTGTGTCAACTGATATGGGCAATGAAACTGTTTCTTTCACGATCTTGATAGCCATTGACAGTCTTCTAATCTCTTCTTCAACAGATATCTCAGTCTTTAAGTATGGTGCAGTAGACATAGCTCCAATGTCTATTATATCAGCTCCCTCATCCTCTATTTTCTTGGCTAATCTTGCTATCTCATCAGGAGAAGTCTTTATCGAGTTTTTATAGAAGGATTCAGGACTGACATTTATAACACCTATTACTCGAACAGGATGTCCATCTCCCACCTTTACTCCAGACAATTCCGATGTAATCGTCATTAAGAACCCTTTGATTAGATGGGTTTATTGTTTTTTATATTTATCAAATGATGAAATGTATAATAAAATCAAATTTTTTCATGATTACTTGTTTTTTATCTGTGCTAAATTAGGAGATAGGGCATCCATTTTCTAATTATAAGATAGATGACAATAACGGCTATAGCTGCTATTCCACCGAGGACAACGATATCATCAATCCATCCAGGTCCGAATATGAAACTTGTGTTCACTGTAAAACTTACAGAAGCCTCTTTTGAGTTACCTGCTTTATCGATAGCTTTGACTTGAACTTTATGACTACCATCACTAACCTCAGTGAAATTATGGCTAGCTACCCCTTTGATAATCCAAGAGCTATCATCTAGCTTTATCTCATAATGGTCTAGGCCTGAGCAAGTATCTGAACCAACCCATGTAATGTCCACATTCGATGATTTTAATTCAGAGTTATTTTCAGGTGAAATAATTGAAATTTTTGGGGCAACATTGTCGACAGTTACTTCAACGCTTTTCATCCTTGTATTATTATTGTTGTCCGTTACCCTGACAGTTATTGTATGATAGCTGTCTGGAACAAATCCAGTAGTGTTCCATAGATAGCTCCAAGACGTAGTCCCTGTTGCCAATTGCCAAGAACCATCATCGATCTTAACTTCTACCTTTTGAACGCCTGAAGCTGGATCGTTACTTTCACCAGTAATGTTGGTCATGATTCCAACGTAAGAGCCACTTGTGGGCGAATTAATAGAAAGAGTTGGTGGGTTGACATCTTCAAGTGAGACTTCGAGTGAATATGAACCTGAACCACTAAAGACACTAATTCGGATAAAGTAATCTCCGGAATCTAAAGCGATATAAATTATGTTTTCTGGCCCAACATCCTCAGTTGAGCTGCCAATTAATTCTCGATTTGGGTCGTAAAGAAACAGATCAAAGTCTGCTTCAGTTGGTGGTGTCATGGTCACATTGATCTTATAACCTACATTTACGTAGATCTTATAGTAATCATTTAAGTCAGGAGATTCGAGATATCCCTGATAACTTCCAGAAACTATTGGTGTAGCTGTATCAAAATCATCTCCCCCATCGCTAGCAGCACTGTTTTGAGAGACGGTTGTCACTATTGGAGAGCTCAGGATAAGGGTCAAGAAGCCTAAAACTACAAAAATGTTCATCTTACTAGAGAACATTTTGAGCTCATTTGGCATAAATTATGCTATTCGATAGAAGTTATTTATACTTTTGAGTATAGAATAATGACTTTTCGACGTATCAAGTCTAATGACTTCATTTTAAATATCTTAATTTCTATTAATGATTGGGCATGTATCTGGGTAGAATAATAGCAGTTGGCTGTACAAGTAATAATCAACCTTGTTGTGTATATGCTGTTTCTGGGCGATCTATATCGAGCAAGGCAAGAAAGGCGGTCGTTTATGATAAAAAAATTACGATAGAACCTTTGGGACGAGTGTCAGAAGAGCAACGAAATCAGGCATCTTTGATATTTTATGACTCTATTATCACCAGAGACGAACCGCCTTTAGTCGTCATAGGTAACGGAAGGCAGGTAAACCAGATTTTTAACATTTCATCTACAGAGAATCTCCAGAAAACAATTTTGAATGTATTAAGAAAATTCGGTCCAGAACCAGATAAGTTCAGCACACCTAGAATCGCTGGTGCTTTAAAGAAATCTTCAATTAATGGTGACTGGGTTTCTTGTGTGGGGATGATAACTTCAGATAGTATAGATGTAAAATCCTTGGGGATAAAACGAAATAAGTTGATCTATTTGTCGACATATACTGGAGAAGGTTTCGAGCCCAAAGCACACCAATTTGTTGATATCAAGAACATTCTAAAGAATATTGAGTTGGTAGATGATACAGCTAAGGATTTAGCAGATTCTTTTTTTGACTGGATAAACCCAGATTTTGTTATATGCACAGCTTCTGCTGTTTGGAATGGTGATTTGTGGGAACTAGCGGTTAAAAATTGGTGATATTATGAGTGATGATTTGAAATCTGTAAGAGGGATGTACAGAGGACAAAGATATATGGACTTTAAGTTTCCTGAAGAGTTGCTTTGTGGAAGACTGGTTAAAGATAGAATTTTCAGATACGGTGAAAATCCAGGACAGCCTGCTGCGTTCTATAGGCAAGTTGATGTGAAAGGTTCTTCTTTAGCAACTGCTAGGATTATAAAAGAGAATCCAGATAAAAAATTGAGCTATATCAATTTTCTTGATGTAGATGCTGCTATAAAAATTTTGAGAAGGTTCAAACAACTTTATCCTGATGAAGCTATTTCAACAGTTATCAAACACGTCAACCCAACTGGAATAGCCAAAGCGAAGAATATACTTGAAGCTTATAGAACTGCATGGGACTGTGATTCTTTATCGGCATTTGGAGGAGTTGTAGGATACAGTGATACAGTTGATGAAGAGATTGCCGAAGATGTATCACAAAAGTTTATCGAAGTGTTAGTTGCACCTGAATATAAACCAAAAGCCTTAGAAGTCTTAAATAAAAAGAAAGATTTGAGAATAATACAGATAGAGAGTTTGGAGAAGCCTTTATTGGACGATGGCTTCGATTATAGAAGCGTTCAAGGCGGGATATTGGTTCAACAAAGATTTCATAGTAAAATAAATTCAGAAATGAACTTTGAGGTTGTTTCGAAAAGGCAACCTGAAAAGAGGGACTTAACTGCAGCGATCTTCAATTGGGCCACGTTACCATTCATAAATTCGAATACGATAGTTGTTGGGGATGAGAACAAAACCCTTGGAATTGGGTCAGGTCAGAGAAGCAGGATTTATTCTGCAAGGCTCGCAGTCTATTATGCAAATACACAGAGTAAAGATCCTACTGGAACAAAAGGCAAGGTCATGGCCTCTGATGCATTCTTCCCACACAGAGATTGCATCGACTTGGCTGGAATATGTGGTATTCGAACTATTGTTTGTCCTATTGGTTCTATTAATGATGAGAAGATAATTCAAGCTGTAAATGAATATGATATGATAATGCTGGTTACAAGACCTATTCCCGGCAATAGGACGTTATGTGAAAGAGCTTTCTCTCATTGAATCTAGATATAAATAAAAGTTCACCTTCTTAAAAACGATTTTACAAATTTTGTATAAGATTATATAACAATATAAGTGAAGCTATGGACTTGAAATGAAGAGCTTAACTAGGAGCTTTTTAGGATTCCTTCTTATAAGTTGTTTAATATTATCCATCACAGTTCCATTTACTTCAGCTTCGACAGATACATTACTTCCATCCGATTTCGAACAAGAGAGTTGGGCTAAAACAGTAGATTATTTTGACTATGTTCGAAGTTACGCTTATTTACATGGAATGACTGCACCACCTCCTAACTGGCAAGCTTTTCTATATCTAACTTATGTAAACATAAGTGGATTGCAGATGATGTATGGTGGCCTCTCTAATATTACTATTACAACAGAGTGGGAAGATGCATTAACGATCCCTATTCAGACGTGGATGATGCATTACAAGTCTAAAGACAATAGTGAAGATGTAGTCACTGCGGGGTCATTCATAATGCTAATGACTTTTAGTGAAGATGATAATTCGATATACGACGATTCACCGGATATGAACGACACATTATATTCGTCTTTTAATTTAGGTATAAATCTTGTTGATCATTTTGAAAGTTCAGCTCCTCCATCACTCTCTACTGTAACGAAAATTATTGAATTAGAATCATCACCAGATAAGTTAAACTGGAGTTGGGGTATGCAGTACTTAAATTTGACGGCGATCTGGTGGAGAACTTACATCGATCCATCAAATCCTCATACAGAATTATTGCCCATTGCTATAACAAGGTATGATGAACTTACTTTTACATACGATTTAACGATAGATCCAGACAGTAGCACTGCAACTTTGACAGCAAATTACATCATTGGAAAAATGACTGACCTCTGGATTTTTCCTACGGTATTCGGATGGCTTCTTCCACAATTATTTGCTGTTCATTATAATAGCACTGGATGTTACAAGTTGAATGGTGTTAAAGAATCAGATGAAACAATTTATGAGTTTCTGCAGGAAGAAGGTATCAAGATGAGCATCGTACAGTTTCAGAGTACAGTAGTACTTGATCACACGGTCTACTCCAGTTCTCAGGGCTCGGATGTGACGGATGAAGAAGTTGAAGTAGGCGATTCCAGCATTTCTACGATTACCGACGATGGTGAAAAGATATTTGAAGCTTACTTTGACACAAAACAAACTTATAATTTGTATAATTACACTGAAGATCAAACAGAGTCGATTGGTGATGAACATGAGACGGTAGTTAGAACATGTAAAATTGCTGGTTTTGCTAACAACGGTATATTCTCAATCCACACTTCTTTAATGCGTCACATTCCGTTAGTTGTGGCACATATGGATCCAGAGCTATACCAGCAAGCTAAGGACCATCTTTTAGATTGGAGTTACGCAGACTACTTTTATTTAATATCATATCTAACTTACAGTGGCTATAGAATAGAGCATGATCCCACATACACAGCGTATTTAACTATTCCTTCTTATAAACCAAGTTCGTTATCAAATTCATTTACATTGATTATTTTTATTGCTCTCGTTACGACCGTTGTCTGTGTCACGATCGTGGTCTTCTTATTCAAACGGAAAGGTAAAAGAAATGACACCATGCTGTATCTTTTCCATTAAGTAAAGTTATAGTGCTTACACCTCATAGAATAATCTTATTACCATATAGATGTTGAAATAGGCATATCTCAAACACTTCCTCTGAAGTCTCTATTAGGAGGAAGTGTTTTTTCAATGGTTATAACATTTTCACTTTTTCAATGGTTATTCGAACTACTTCTTTAGGGTCTATAAGGCTTCTTATTGACATAGGTATTGAGAAGCGATAGTCCACTCCAATGGGTGCCTCGAGAATTATTGTCTCATTATCTGCTTTTAAGATTTTCATACTAGTTCTTGGCATAGTATCACCAAAATAATGGCACATAATGGGTTTATTTAAACTTTAATAATGTTTTTTATCTAAATTTTATCCAAAAAACTCATTAGCTTACTTCTTTCCAACGAATATTCCATACCCTAAGTATTCTAATATCTTCTTAGGAGGAGGTCCAGTTTCTTTATAGATGTTGAACTGGGAATTTATATATCTCCTGTAAGCTGGACTTGCGATATATAAGAATAAGAATCTATGAAGAGCTGTTGAAAAATCTTTAAAACCTAATTGCTTAATTATATCAATGAAATCGCTTACAGCATTCATTCTGTAGGTTCATAAAATTATATCTTTTAATCTTGAATTTTTTATTAATTTTTTCCAATTATCGAAAGTTTCAGGTTTAATGCCAGTAGAGCGATAATAATATTCAACTAATTCTTTTGGAGGTGTCTTCATCCAAGTCATTTCACTGAGTCCGACGTAACCGCTTGGTTTTGTGACTCTCACATACTCGCTTAATGCTCTCTGTTTATCTTCTAATAATGCGGTTACGGACTCGCTAATGACTGCGTCGAAAAGGTTATGAACAAAAGGAAGGTTTTGAGCATCTGCTACCCTAAATTCAACTCTATCCTTTACACTCTCTCTTTTCGCCCTTTCGTTTGATCTATCAATCATCCTTCCAGAGATGTCTATTCCGAACACTCTACAACTATGATTTTTTGCAATATAGCAAGAGGTCATTCCAACGCCGCAACCAACATCCAAGACGTATTTGCCTTCATTTAAATTGTATAATTCGATTAGCTCTCTCGTGGTCTTTATACTACCCGCGTGTTTTGTGGAGCCGATATCAGCTTGCAAATCGAAGTAGGAAGGGCCTAGTTCTCCCAGCGATACTTGTTTTTTATTATGCATTTTCATTCTCCATCATAGGACTTTACCAAATTCCAGGAAGAAGTCTATATTTGACCCTTTGAGCATATTCGGGATACCCCTTCAGTTCGTTTCGAAGGGTTTTATCCTCTAGCGATGTACGGATTATCAACAATGGAATTATCATTCCTGTTGGAATTAACCCATAAAGGGATCCTATGATAAAGCAAAATGATATGGGGGCCAGTATTGCTGCAAGATAACCTGGGTGTCTTACAATTTTATAGGGTCCAGTTGTTATCACTTGATGGTTTCTATCTTTCTGGATTCGAACCGTCGGTTCAAAATGTGGGTTCGTTATAACCGCCCAAGTTCCAAGAATAGTGTTGATAGCGAATAACATAAGACCTAAGAAAGCGAAATCAATGCTGAGACCAGACCACCCAAATCTGCCTATATCCAACCCGATTACAACAAGCACAACATATGACATTATAACACCTAGTGGCATCAAGACTTTGTCCCATGATTTGGTATCTTGCCTTATCCCACGCGCTCTTTGAATTATAAGCTCGGGGTTAAATTTGTATAAAATCAGAAAACTTATCGAATATTGTAGAGAAATTATGCCAATAAAAATCCATGCTCGAGGTATATCAATACGACCTGCTGAGACAAATAAAATTACAGCTTGTAAAATCACGAATAAAGGGATCCGTAGAAGAGTTTTAATTCCAATTTTTTTCTCCTCCCCTCTTGGCATATTATAACCATTAATATGGTATATAATAGGTTTATATAAACCTTTTGTATGGTATTTTTATGTCAAAATGATACTTTAATATCGGTTAGTTAACATTTGAAGAACAACCAGGCGTTTTCTTGTTTTCTAAACTTAATTAGGCAGTATCTTCCTCTCAGTTTATCGCCGTTTATTATCATTACTTTTTTATCTTCATTCCACTTCTCAGTCTTATAAGTTCCTTTGTCCCAGATTTCAACAGTTCCAGCACCATACTCTCCTTCAGGGATCGCCCCCTGAAAATTTGCGTACTCAATTGGGTGATCTTCGGTTTCTATAGCCAACTTCTTAATACCTTTCTTTATGGGAGGTTCCTTTGGGACTGCCCAACTCTTAAGAACCCCTTCTTTTTCTAACCTTAGATCATAGTGAAGATGACTTGAGTTATGTTTCTGAACTACGTAAATATTTCCTTCATCTTCATAGACTTCTCCACGAGGTTCACTAGTTCTTTTGAAGTTTCTTTTTTCCCAGTATTTATCCAAGGGCACAATTTATTTTCTTGATAGATTCAATATAAAGTGACTGGCTTCCTAAATTTAGTTACGAAGGATTCTTTAAGATAAATCAGATCGTTATCAATAAAGGATCGACGTATTATGATTTTTCCCGTAACACCTAATACTTACTTATAATCATAGAGTAAGTGAAATTAAGTTGAAAAAATATGCATGTGTGGAAGTAAAACACCACGACATGATAGGTAAAACTATCGAGGAATGGCAAAAGAATGGCTGGCGTCTACATACCTATCAGACGTCTGGAATGGGTGCTGGACCGATGTCATACAAGATCAATCATTACTTACTTTTTGAAAGAGAAGACTAACTTTTTCAATAATAGTTAAATAGAGCATGTAAAGATAGGAGATTCTCTTAGATTTGAATTAAAACAGGTAACATAAGTAACACATTGGATGATCGTGGTTGGAAAGAATCGAATCAAATCTAAAGTAAATTTATACAAAGACATGTATAGATATATTCGTGGAGATCGTATCTACTAAAAACAATAAACTATTGTGAATAATTTATAAGCATTCAAAGGGTTTCTATGGACCGGACGGGATTCGAACCCGTGACCTCCCGAGTGCAAGTCGGGTATTCTACCTCTGAACTACCGGCCCATCAATATTTTTCCTTAAATTATGATTATTAACGATTTCTTATTTTCACGTAAAGCATAAAAGTGTATACCAGCTTTAGCGTATGTGATGGGCCGGTAGCTCAGTATGGTTAGAGCGTTCAGCTGATAATATATCTCAGATACTGAAAGGTCGGGAGTTCAAATCTCCTCCGGCCCACCATGTTCGCCGATAAGACGGGGGCTATTTTCCATTTTTTCTAGAGTAGATCCTTACCCAGTCGCACTCTCAACATTTTTCGGAAGGTTTCGGATTGAATGATCTGTGGATTATACAAAAAATGTTCCCGGCTAATTCATTACCTACCTTATCAAGTATGGGCGTGCTTATATCAACTTCACTTTTCATATTTTTTCCTTCCGTTATGTCGAGATGGTGGATGATGGCTTTCTGAGGATCTAGATCGAGAGATCGTATGCAAGCTATGGCGTACCGTCTCAGCTGCAGTTCAGACTGAACTGACATTTTTAACGCCCTAGTTGTTAATAAGCAAATAAAATCCATTATTCTTGAATAGTATTAGGAATTCTTCTAAGTCGAACCCTTCTTTTCACAAAGGTCCAGTAGCTATAAAACGCCATCCAAGCGATAGTTCCAGGTAGCACTAATAGGAGATAAGCAGATAGAAGTGTCGCATTCTGCTCTACGAAGAAGTATGTGTATAGGGGATATGCGTTTAATGATATGCAAGCTGCAAGGTTAATGAAGAAAGATCTTTTCTGCCAACCATACTTTGAGACGGTATCTACAGCTTGAAGTGCAGCGAATCCTTTCTCGGTTAGAGCATAGCGGCCTTCTCCATTCGTAGTGATCAAGGTGTCCAGTTTCTTTAGGTGAAAATCTAATTGGCCACTGCTGTCGATGTTGAATGTTCTTTTTAAATCAGCGAAACGCATAGGCTTCTTAGCCAGAGCCTTGAGTATATCTATTCGTAAAGGATGGGAAACTCCATCAAAAAGATCGTTTGAACCCATTTTTCATCACTCCATTATATTATTAATATACCAAAATAATTCTTTCAACCTTGACTAGCAAGTCAATGACTCTTGACTTAGACTAAAGCAACTAGGAACTATCAATAATTATTACTTATTTAGTAATAACTACTACGATTGAGTTTTTTCTCTTGCTTTAACCAATCTTTTCCAAAAGGGTTTGAAAAGAAAACTTTTTTCGTCTAAGCGAAGAAGTCTTTCTAACATCGGCTTGTTCACGGTAAAGGCAAGTAAGCAGGGAGGAATATAGTGACGCATTGCCATATCTACCGCACCTATCAAGGCTTGTGGCTTATCATAAGTTGTAAAGGAAACAAGCAAACCACAGCCGGCACTGACTGTGGTTTTTATCAAGTCTGGAATCATTTCTGGAGAAAAATATAAAGTGCCATGGATTAGGGCAGACAGTTGATCTGGATTTACCAAGAAAGTAATCGAAATAGCTTTTTCTAAGTGTTTTTCTTTAAAAGGTCCTATCATAACGTAATCTTTCTTGGGGCAATACCTTTGCATGTTTTTTATCCATTCTTCTGTTATCTCTAAGGATGACTTCAATCCTTCTTCTTTGTATAGAAAGTTTTTGAGGTCGAAATCCTTCATTTCAACCCCAAGCAAAAATCTAGCTCCTCCTCTGCATCCATATATTTTCTTGGATAGAACGAGGGTCTTACCTTTTTTCCAATCTTTGTAGCTCGCCCAAATACACTCATTCGACTTAGGTTTGACAATCGGTTTGAATTCTTCGTAGCTTGAAAATTCATAAACAGAAATTATTGGTTCCTCCAAATTTAGTGCTTGAGAAAGATCATCTATATTCATAGTACTAAAGAAGTGATTATTTATTAATTAATTTAAGGAAAGTGCTAAAGGAGATAATTTTGAAAGATAAAAGGCGTCTATATTCTATTTACATATCGATATTTCCTTTAATGGTTTGTTCAGGAATCGTTTATTCTATCTTCGCTCTCTATATATCTCAAGAGCTTGGTGCAACAACCTTTCAAGTTGGATTGATTTTTACAGTCGGGTCATTATCTGGTGCGGTTGGGTCCCCAATTTTCGGAAAGCTTTCTGACAAAATAGGCAGAAAGCCCATCATGATAACTTCGATGGTGATCTTTTTCGTCGTATTTCTACTCTATTCTCTAGCCGAAACTTTTGTAGATGTTTTCCCAATTCAATTCTTAGAAGGAGTTGGGTGGTCTGCTCTTGGTGCTACCACAACGGCTCTTATTGCTGATACTGTACCCTCAGAGATGCGTGGAACTGCTCTAGGAATGTATAGCATGACATGGTACCTCGGTTGGGTCGTTGGTCCATCTACAGGAGGATGGCTCGCTGAAACATTTGGGTTTAGAATCGCATTTATTATATGTTCAATTACGATCATCTTCGGATTAATAATAGCACTTAAGTTCATCAAAGAACCTAGCAAGGATAAGATATGAACTGGGAATTTCTACTAAGTGGGAATTTAGAGAATACTAAAGTCCCATTAATAACTTAAGTAACATAATAAAGATAAAGTGGATATTAGAAGAGAATATCACCTTTATTGTTCATGTCTAGAAGAGAATTACATTGTTTAAACAATGTAATTTGTAATTAGATAAGTAAGATGTGTAGATTAGGTATAGCCATTACCCGTACACCAAGCTACTACCAATCTTTACACAAAAATACAAAAAAATTATAGTTAATGAGATTTAAATGTCGAGGTTTTTTATTCAAGATATGGGTAAAGGTTCGGTACTAACTGTATTATCAATCGTTATACTACTCGCCATAGCTATTTTTGTTATAAATTCGCCAAGTGGTTCGGAGGGAGGTCTTGTAGGCGCTTTCTACTATGTCTGGTGGCATGACGGGGAAGGTGGGAGAAATTGGTGGAATGAAGAGGTGATGTCTGATATCCCGCTTTTGGGACTTTACGATTCAAGGAACCAGTCCGTGATAAGTCAACATATAAGCTGGGCAAACCAGTACGGTATAGACTTTTTCTGTGTAAGCTGGTGGGGTGAGGGCTCTTGGGAAGATGTAACATTGAAGGATTACTTCTTGAATAACGATAACATCAGTAACATACAATTCGCCATACTTTACGAATCGTATGATTTGCTGGAAGTCGAAGAAGAGTCGATAAATTTCGATGGGAATAACAAGCAGAAATTGGTCGACGATTTCGAATATCTTGCCGAAACTTATTTCGGACATACACAATATCTTAAGATTGATGAGAAACCTGTAGTATTCATCTATAATGCAAGATTGTTCAATGTTGATTACGAAGATGCAATATTCGAATTGAGGTTTAAAATGGCTGAAGAAGGTTATGATTTGTATCTCATTGGGGATATGGTTTCTTGGCTCCCGTCTTTGATATCCGCGAATCTTGCCGGGCAATTTGACGCAATATCGTGTTATAATATGGTAGCTCCTCTGCCCGACATAAGCACGAACTTCGTCGAAAAGGTGGTAGGTAAATACAGCGAATGGTACCTCACTACAAAGGTACCATTGGGTGTCGATTTCATTCCAAGCGTGATCCCGTCCTTCGTTGAAGTCAATCCAGAGGCAACAACCCCTGTTGTGGAACTAAGCTTGGACGATTTCAGACTTTTTTGTGAGAATGTCAAAACATATTCAGATGTACCGATCGGTACTTTGATCTGTTCATTCAATGAATGGTATGAGGGCACTCAAATAGAAAAAAGCGATATTTCACGTGACGACCGTTTGGATGTAATCTTTGAATATTTTGGTTAATTAGACAATATATTCTTAGTTAAAATGATTGATGATTAGCTTAATAGTACAATGAATTTATGTGAACTTGGCTTTACCTATCCCTATTAGTCAGTAACTTCGTCGAGTATTATTCCGTTAAGTAGTTTTCAGTTATTGTAGATTATACTGGTTGCTTGAAGAAAGCAACAACATTAGGTCTTGTCAGATAGTAGATGATGATAATATCTATCGCTACACTAATGAGTCCTGTAACATCCAGATTTATCAGCGGAAACAATCCAAAAATTATTCCAAGTATAGCGAAGATGATCGTAATGATTCGTGCCCAATCCTTTCCGTTCCATAAGCCCCAACCTATAATAATACCGATTACTCCAATGATGAGCGCACCTGCGCCTAAGATGGCCATTATACCAGTAAAAAATTCAGGTGGAAATATATATTGGGCATACTGAGCAATAATATCAGCCAACAGAGCCCCCGAAATTATGAGTATTACACCACCTAGTATTGCAACAATACTTACTATTATCTCCAAGACAGCGAGTATTGCTAGCCCTAGAGGTCTATCAACTTTTTGTATAGTCAATTCTCGTTTTAATATTGTTTTTACTATAAAGTTTATTATGTAAATTTTTCTGAAGTTTATTATTGAATATTTCTTCGTGTCGGAAATATGCTAATAAGGACCATAAGATCGCTAAGGTTGGAGCCTCGGACATGACGACGCTCGCCTATCTCAATCAACGATAAAATACCTACAGTTCGAGCCGAGTTAATCGACGACCCCTAGGATAAGATAGGTCCCGAAGAGAGTCGAAATGTCGTCTCTTGATTGATGTTACAATAATTAACCAAATCTCCATATCTATACAAATATTCATAGGTTTAAAAATTGTCATAACACTAGGTAGAAGAGGGCATTTTCTCCTTTAGACGATAAAAGCCAAGCCACAATTTATTAGATTGTTAGGTAGTATAACTTTGAATAATTAATGAACCTTGAGATATTATATTTCATTATTATGATTATCGAAGGCGTTGTGTTCCTATATGCAATAAGATATTATCGCCTTCAAATTCGTAAATTGAAAAAAGAAATTGAAATCGATTTTGAATTTTATAAGGTCTATGAACCTTATACCAAGCCCAATACGCCTATGGACACCAATTGGAGTATAAGGATCCTACACCCAAATGGTATAATTCATAAATGTCAAGTATTATATGACGGACACCCTCTTCCATACTTTGTCGATAATGCTAACATAGTGTATGAACGAACTATACAAGTGGGTGGTGGAGCAAATTTCAGAATACCTAAAGGGATTGAAAAGGACGATGCCTTAGTCG
>JAKLZG010000036.1 GCA_024256165.1 Candidatus Methylarchaceae archaeon HK02M2 | reverse complement strand
TTCTTTGGGAGTCGAATTCCTCTAGGATACCAAAATGGAATTTCTATCTTTAAAGTTTCAGTCTCTTGCATTTTATATAAATTGAGTATTTTGTTTCTGCATTTCTTCGCTATATGATGAAATGAGTCTGATAACTTATTAAGATCAACTGGTGCGATAGCAACTTGCTCGGTAAGAAAATTTGCAAGGGGGCATATATCTACTTGGATTGCTTTCCTGTCGAGAACTAGAGACTCTATTGCCGTTATACCTGAACCCCCGAATGGATCAAGCACAACCTCACCATTCGTTGTAAAATTCTTAATATATTCCTGAACAACATTCCACGGTCTTCTCGTGAAATAGGGATGTACACCATAATGTCTTTTGGCTGCTTGCCTTTTGGGTGGGATAGTCTTGGATATAGGAACAATACGACGTATCTTCATCACTAATTGAAATATTCCATGAATACTTTGACTACATTATACAACATTTAAAAAAGCTTTCTACTAGATAAGTAGCTTAATCAATAATTGACACTCACTACTGCGAAAAGGGATTGCGGGGTATCTCTATACTACTGCCTTATTTGAAGAGGGTAGGGACAAATAGGGAAAGGGGAGAACGCAACAATATACAAAATGCTCTACTATGTCAATGATATTGGTGGATTGAGTACTGTATTAATAGCATAATTACGTTTGTGGTAGTAGGAGACTTTTAACCGCTTTACACACATCAATTACATAGATGAATGTCACACTTGCATCCGATTCATTTGAAATTGCTTCTGGATGCGCAATAGCATTTCTTCTCCTCCTAAGATGGAATAAGGCGGAAATTTCTATTGGTCTCTTCTTTTCTGGAAATTCTTTTTCAATTTTATCAAGGACTTTACCCCATATTACTTTTCCTATTTTGTTCCCAGTTTTCTTTTCATACCACCTTCTTAAAATACTTTCAACAGTCCTTAATGCCATAAACTCCGAAGCAGTGAAATTATTTCCTATAAAACTTGTAGCAGCCTCGTTCATCCCTTGCTTTTCTAATTCAGTTAAAACATTCCATTCCTCTTCCTTGAAGAACGGCTTTGCACCTGATGATAACTTGCTTATGTCTAATTGTGTTTGTGGCAGACAAAGAATCCACTTTTTTGAAATTTCTGTTATTCTACCATACCAAATTTGGATTGTAGTTTGTAACCACCCAACATCATCGTCTTCTATTTTCTTGCTTTTATCTTTGTATTTCCTTCCAAATGAGCTTAGGAATCCCTGGGCTTCACTTCCTATGAACTCCAGCCCTTTTGTTGACTTATACCTACAGATATTTTGCAGGTCTTCCCTTATATCAGTCCATTCAGGCTTTTCCAAGTTAGTATCAGCTTCAAGATGTCCAAGCCACGTACCTAATTCAAAAATTTCATCCGCATCTAATTCTCCTGCCATCTAATACCGCCTCCTTTAAAAGTTACTCATACATGATTTATCGTGAATTTATTATACCACACCTAGTCATCCTTATTGACATAAGTTCAGTATAGGATTACAATCCTGCAAAGCTGGGGGATTAATTGTGAAAAAAATAAGTGCAAAACCAAATGCTGTTTATTGTCAAATTCATTCCATTACTCATGATTTTAAACCGATAAAAGGAGAAGACCTGCTATTTGAGTTGAATAAAAAGAATGGTCATTATTTCTTGAAATATCGCATAGATGAAGAAAGTACTCGATGTTCATTTGAGGAGACTTTTGTCAAATTCAAATTTAGTTGTGTGGGATTATCTGTAGCAACTCTAGGTCACTTTTGGGTAAAGGAAGAATTATTTAGTTCAGATGATGAATATAAATCGATTTGGTCTGGTGATAAATCAATTAAACTAGTTGTAGATAAAGAAATATTATCATCAGGCAAGAAAACAATAACTGCTAGAGATATCTTAATAGGTGAAGATTTAACAACTTGGATTTCACTAAATTATCCACGGGTATTCACTTACTATACTACTGCCCTATTTTTATTGAGGTCTTCTGCGCCTATTGAATATTTATATGCGGATATACTTCTAAATTTTTTTAAAATTATTGAGTTAATAACATATAAAAGGACGAACAAAAAACCAGAATTAGATGTAATTATCGAGGATTCTAAGTCATTAAAAATTATTAATGTTGACGAAAATGACATGAGGCAGTTTTACATCGTTAGAAGCAGAGATGCTGCCCACGATTATGACAAAGCGCAAGAAATTACTCGTAAACAAGCAGTAGAGTGCAAATTGTGGGTGGATGAATTAATAATCAAAGACTTGATTAATCGCTCAGAAAAACCCAGACTCATTGCAGAGGTCAGAGAAACGGAATCAGGTGCAATAATTACACCAATAGTAAAAGGTGACTAAGCTAAGGTTTTCAATGATATCTCGATTGACACCCACTACTGCGAGGGATAGAATCTGATTATGTAGAGGTCGTGTTTGAGCACGAAAATGGCACTAAGTAATCAAGGTAAGAAACTGTTAGGCGACATCTTCTCAGCATCCTTAAAATCTCAGAGTGGTTTAAACGCAGCACGATTTCGGGCTGATAATGAGAAATCTATACCTGAACTAAACCATCTTGAACAAATTGGCTATTTGCAAAGGAAGGATAACCTGTATTCTATTAACTTATTAGCGTTTGTTTATTTAGTAAAGGAAAATCCTGATGCAATAAGTATATCTAAAAATTGTGGTCTAATATTCGATTTGCTACAAGGTCATTACAGAGAAAACCTTGAGAAAAAAATGACCGTTCCCGACATTGCCCGAAATACTGGTCTGTCAGAAAATGATGTCAAGACCGCTCTTGGAATCATTATTCAGACTCCAATATTAAGTGGTTACGTATCCGATTTTACTAGGTGGGATGCATATGTAGCACCCTCTGAAAATATCCTAAAATACAAATCATTTGAAGATATTTTACAAGAGCAGGAAGAGTGGGATAAGCATAGATTAATACACACACAATCTCGTGATTCGAAAAAGTCTACCTATTCAGTCCCTAATTATCAAGCAGAACAAGGAATTTTATTGACTTTGCCTCCAAGCAGAACAAATTGGAAAGCAATCCAACAAGATTATGACATTACGAAGACGGGTTTTGGTAAAAGAATAAATTTCATAAAAGACAATTTTAAAAGGAAGATAATATTTCGTGATGTTGAGCAGGCATATAACCTTGCATCATGGGGTTTTTCAAAACCAGCCGTGATTCTTGCTGGTGGTGTGATTGAAGAGTTATTGAGACTATATTTAAAACATAAGCAAGTTAAGCCGATTAAGAATGATTTTGATGGTTATATTCAAACCTGTGAACAACAAGGACTTTTAAAGGTAGGTATTTCCCGTTTATCAGATTCAGCAAGACATTTTAGAAATCTTGTCCATCTTGAAAAAGAAAAGGATAAAAAAGATACCATTTCAAAAGTAGCCGCAAAAGGTGCAGTCGCTTCCATTTTTACAATAGCCAGCGATTTATAGAACCTTAGAGTAAGGCACAATAAAAGAGAGAACGCATTGCTACGCTCTCCCTCCTAATACAGCAATTCAGTATTGCTGTCCGTTAGGGCAGAGCCTTAGCCCTACCCAACACTTTTTATTCAACGCAAAAAGTTAACCTGTAACGATCCTTCTCATCATTACATAAAGCACAAAGTGAGGATGTGCCTTCCCACCTTGTTGCCGATTGGCAGAGGCTAAACTCTGCCATTGAACCTGGTAATTTCTTATGTAGTCGTCACTAACTTCCCTTCACTGTCTACTTTAACAATTTGGTAATCATCATCACCAGCTTTACCGATTAATAAAACGATTTTAGCGTTGTCGTTAAATCCTAAATCTAAAATTAATTGTTTCAACTCTGTTAACGTCATTTTTTATTTCTCCTAAATTTCACGAACCTTTTCTACATAGGCTTCCAAGGACTCAAAGTAAATCGGATACGGTTTTCTCCCTATCCACTTGTTTTCCTCATACCTTCGCTTACGTTCGTCATTCTCGCACCATCTAACCCATTCAGCGCCAGATAGAATTTGATTCTCCCAACACTTATAGCAGTCGTGACAAAAGAAGTCTTTTAGAAACACACCTTTTAATGGTTTCTGACAAATTGCACAAAGCGGTATTGACATTCATTTGGTTATCTCCGTAGTATTTGCTTCCGAATAGTCCTTGCCTCACCAAACCTCGCCAATATGGAAATCTTTAAACATACGGACAGCAATCAACGTCAACGTCCAGTTTCTTTACCTTGAACAATCGGGAAATTAGGAATTAAGGGTAAGTTTACCCTACGTTTAAGCAGTAATTGTTAAGGGTAATAAAACTAATTCCCCAATAATAGCAGGGTAAAATAACTAATTTTTGTTATTTATGAGCTTATTGCGGACTGTCGTATGGCTGGTATTGATACCCTGTTCTCTTAGTATCCTAGCAATACGTTTAAATCCGTATCCTTGATTGTATAAGTCTTGAATTAGTTGAAGGGGTAAAATTTGTTCAGGTCGCCCACCAGCATGAGGACGTGCCATCAATTCGTCTAGTGAGGGTCGCCCAAAACCAGCACATTTTAAACAGATCGTATCAATTAAAAGGACATCCCCGTAATCCTTCTTGCAAAACTCTGAGTGGGGTTTTTCTTTATTACACACTCTGCAAACTGTAGTCCTCTCTTTTAAACTCATGTTAATATACCTTTACCCTAGATTTACTCAATCTCATTTGAACCACCATTTCTACGATGGTCTTTCATTTCTATGAAATGCTCTCTAACAGTATCAACAGCATTGAGTTCGGGCATTCCTATTAGATTCGGCACTCTAATACTCTTGGTTTGTTCGGCTAACGATAACTCCTTTTCAGTCTTAGCTCTCTGATTAACTATCTTGTCAATCAGCATCTTAAAATGGTTATCACTGAAACTCAAAATATAGCTTGCATCTTCATTATAGTCGAACACATCGTCAACATCGGCATCCTGAATCATCTGCCATCGTGAATTTAATTTCTTCAATTCAGCTATCTCTTTCTTCAAACGGTTTACTGTACCGTCAGCATTGGCATATTTATTGTGCTTACTTGCAGTAGCAGTTGCACCGTCTACTAGGACTCTTCGTATTGCTTTTAATGTTGGGGTTGATAATTTAGTTAAATCTATCATCATCTCTTCACACCTCACTAGTAAACTATTACATTTGGTTTCTTCGGAGTTTCTGGTGGATTACCTACTCTTTCACCAGGCTCGCCAAACTCAACAGGTATACCAGTTTCAGTAATTTTAGGCTCATAAGGCTGCTCAAATAAGTTCCTTTTTAACTCAGTTCTCAATAAATCCATACCTACATCCTTTGCAACCTTAACGTAACCTGGATTTCTTTGTTTCCATATTTCCATGTCATATGTGTCAGCATCAGTAAGAATTGGTTTGGCAATATCTTGTAACTTAATTATGCACCATGAACATATCTTCTTGTGTGGAAATAGATTACCAATCATGTAATACTGGTTGAGATACCTTTTTGGCACTCTATCATGATGTATCCCGTATTTTTCCTCTAGATAACACTCAGATATTTTCTTTACTTTTTTCATAAGTCCCCCTTTATTAAATCAACTAGCAAGCACGACTGCTCGCCCGATATTTGAGAGTAGGGGGTGTGAACCCTACTCTCCAAGCTTGGTGAACCGTGCTGACCCCTATGCGCAAGAGTCAGCAGAGCAAGCACTAAATTGCTTGCCCGTTAGGGTGGCAGGATCGCTACCACCCTGGAAAACAAAGGGAAAAATCAAAGCGTTGACGGTGAAGATAACCGCCAACTGGGGGTAGAGCGGAAGCATTAACTCTACCCAATCGAAGAAAATTATGATGAACCTGACCACAATAAATTGCACTTGATAGGAATAGATTGAACACACTTGAGGTGTCCCATTTTGGTGTCCCACGCTACGAACGACTTTGGGACAAATAAATAAACACTATATTTATTTATATAGATAGAGGTACTTTCAAAGAATCGTCGTTCCTCACTGTGCTCGGAACAGGGGGATAGGGGGATGAAGGGTTAGCAAGTGATGGTGATAGTGAGGTTGCCTGGATTCTAGGTTTACCTCTTGAGTCGTTGTTATTAGGAACTTCAATGTATCCAGAGTTTATGACAGGTTTCGGCTGCTCTTCCTTTGGTGTCAAGGCTTTGTAAACGTTTGGTGTAATGTATCTCAATTGTGT
>JAKLZG010000035.1 GCA_024256165.1 Candidatus Methylarchaceae archaeon HK02M2 | reverse complement strand
AACTCATCTTGATACCCTTGAGGGCCTAGTTAGGGGGTTAAAGGAAGCTGGGATAATGAATCTGACCTTGGTTGAGAGAAGTGGGATGGGTGATACTAGGAAGGTATTAGAGCAGATGGGCGTCTTTGACTTATCTGAGAAGCAGGGCTTTAAAGTTTTAGTTCTAGACGAGGCGGATAAAGAGGGATGGACGAAGATTGATAGGGATGGAACTCATTGGCTTAGGGGTTTCTACATCTCCAAGGAAGTCCTTAAAAGCGACAAGGTTGTCCAGACTTGCTGCCTTAAAACCCATAGATTCGGTGGCCACTTCACCATGTCCCTGAAGAGCTCAGTAGGCTTGGTGGCCAAGAAAATTCCCGGAGGTTTGTACGATTATATGTGGGAGCTACATGGCTCTCCTTATCAAAGGAGAATGATATCCGAGATCAACAAGTTCTATGATTGCCACTTGGTGGTCATGGATGCCATAAAAGCCTTTGTGAATAAGGGTCCTGAACTTGGCGATATTGTCGAGCCCAACCTCCTACTGGCAAGTGGAGATAGGATAGCCATAGACGCTGCTGGGGTAGCCATTCTTAGGAGTTATGGGTCGACTAAGGATATTATGAATAGAAAGATCTTTGAACTCGAACAGATCAAGAGGGCAGCCGAGCTTGGTATAGGTGTGAAGTCAGCCTCGGACATAGAGCTTATTCCCTTAAACGATAAGAGCCGCGAAACTGCAGACAAGATAAATGATGTTCTCAAGATCCAAGGATAGACTAACATTTAGTGTGATTGAATTTGGAACATGAAGAGCGTAATAAAAAGATGAAGGCCTCAGATTTATTCGTAAAACAGTTAGAAGAAGAGGGCGTCGAGTATATCTTCGGGCTGCCTGGAGAAGAGATCCTTCATCTACTTGAATCTATAAGAAAATCGAAAATCAGGTTGATTGTTACTAGGCATGAGCAAGCAGCAGCATTCATGGCTGCAACTTACGGAAGATTGACAGGAAAGGCGGGTGTCTGTTTTTCAACCCTTGGTCCTGGAGCGACCAACCTCGTTACGGGCGTCGCACATGCTCAATTGATAGGTGCACCCCTGATCTCCATTTCGGGTCAAAAAGCTATAAGGGAGAACTGGCAGGGAAGATTTCAGCTTATCGATGTTGTCAGTCTGATGAAGCCCATAACAAAGAAATCGGTTTCCATCGTCGACCCGGGTACGATTCCCACAGTTCTTAGGGATGCCTTCAAGATTGCAGAGTCGGAAAGACCTGGAGCAGTCCATATCGAACTTCCTGAGGACGTATCTTCGGATGAGACGGATGCAAAGATCCAACAGAGGCATGATATAAGGAAGCCTTCCCCAGATCATAAGGCGATCGATGAAGCAGTCAAGTTAATAGATAACTCAAAGAATCCCTTGATCATCGTTTCATCAGGTGCAAATAGGAAGTTAATCACAAAGCAGCTCTTAAAATTTATCGAGAAGACGGGCATATACGTTGTTCATACACAGATGGGAAAAGGGGTCATAGGAGACGATTGTGAGTTTAGTCTTTTTGCTACTGGAGTTCACAAACGAGATTATGTGAACTGTGGGATCGATAGAGCCGATTTGATCATAACGATAGGATATAACATAGTGGAGTATCCTCCTTACATATGGAATAAAGAGGTCGATAAGAAGATATTGAATATCGATTTCGTCCAGTCAGAACCTGACAAATATTTCAATCCTCATGTAGAGGTTATAGGGGACATATCTGATTCCTTAAGAAGAATATATGAGAAGATAGATGTAAAACGGGATTTCCCAATCTTTAAGAAAACTAGGAAATTGATAGAAGAGAAGATCGACGAGCCCTTCGAACATAGGTATCCTCCCCTTCCCCAAGAGGTAGTAAAGAGTGTAAGGGATGCTCTATCTAAGGATGATATCTTAACGTTGGATAACGGGATCTATAAGCTCTGGTTTTCGAGGTTGTATAAAACCTATGCTTCAAACACTTTCCTTGTAGACAATGCCTTGGCAACTATGGGTGCTGGATTACCATCAGGGATCGCGGTTAAAATGCTGGTTCCTGATAAGAAGGTTCTGGCAGTTTGTGGTGATGGAGGATTCATGATGAACTCTCAGGAGTTGGAAACTGCTGTAAGATACAAAATCCCTGTCGTTACGTTGATATTGAATGATAATGCCTTTGGATTCGTTAAATGGAAACAAAGGAGTATGAATTTTGAAGATTTTGGCTTGGATTACTCGAATCCAGACTTCGTTAAATACGCAGAGAGCTATGGGGCAAAGGGTTTTAGAGTCGAAAGAGGCTTTAACTTGACAGAAGTCTTGAGGAAGGCCTTTTCCTTAAATGAGGTTGCTGTCGTTGAGTGCCCAATCGACTATTCAGTGAATTACGATGTCTTTTCAGAAGAGCTCAGTAACCTAGTTTGTAACATATAAATTCGCTATTCTCTAGATTCCTCCAACGATAACAGCGTCTTGTCGAAGAATCATGTCTTACCTCTCTTTGTGAAGCAGCATCGATCAAGTTCATTAAACTATTGAATGAGCTAACGACTATGTGCCTCACCAATTTTCCCAATACATCGTAAAACTCTTCCCCCGTCTGTGTTAAACTTGTGTAAATAACGTTTTCAGGATTTCCTCCACACTTAAGGTAGAAGAAGAGCTCGCCAACCGAAGTGTGGAGGTTAAATTAGAATTGTGTGTCAAGAGCTATCCCTGTCTAAAGTTCCAAGAAATTTTCTGCTTGACTAATTATGATCGTGGCCTAATGCTAATGTATGTCTGAACCTATATTGGGTCATGAAAGACAAACATTTTTACCGGTAAATATGTATTCAAATTTAAGTCTCCACCCACAATATTTCAAAACTGCCTTATTTAGCCAAAATAGCCTCAGAATAAGCCTAAAATCAAAGTGCCGGGGGGTGGGATTTCGACATTAATTTACCAGTAAATCCAGAGCTGGATAGAAATGGGTTCGGGCCCGATGGGATTTATACCTAAATGGTTTTAAGTCTATGAGGGATTTGGGCGTCTAGTTCATCTTGGAAGCATGATGGTCTGAATCTGTCGGCGAACCTCCCTGGTTTTGTGATCATCAACGCCCAAATTTCCTTTCTTGCGCATGGTACCAACTGAAGGCAGTCTCACAATCTTGTTCTATGCATTCAGGAAATAGTTTTTCGATAAAGTAAAGCTCAGAATATCGTGCTTGAATACTTAAGAAATCGGACAATCTTTGAAGATTGCCTGTTCTTATTATTAGATCAGGTTCGACATCTACCATCAAAAGAGACTTCATCTCTGATTCCGGTTCCCTAAATGCTTTCAAACAAGCATTCAAGAATTCATGTTGAGCACTCCATGCCATTAGAAACACTACACAGTGTCTTGTATAGGCTTTGGTGGCCTCGGTGAGTTGATCCATTACCTCCCTCAAAGAAACTGGGAGTACTTCTCTTTGCGTGGAATAAAACTGAAAATTAATCTGTTTTTGATGAACTTCTGAATTCGAGTCCAAGTATTTTCGAAACTCTTTTTCATAAAGATCAAATACCTCTTCGAGCTTTTTTTTGGGTCTTTTGAGATTATCTTCGCTCAAAGCATAAACAATTACATGCGAGACATCATTTCGAAAACAGAAGTCTAAGAACATCCCTAATGTTTCTACGCCCTTTCTAAATACCTCAGCCCTGGATATACCGTATTTTTCAGCGTATCTACGGTTACCATCCGGTATAAGCCCAACAATCATGAAGAATCAACATTCTGTATTACTTCGTCGGGTATAAACATTTGCTACATGCATGGCTGTGGACTGAAAGTCACGTGCTCATCTCATCCTTGACGGCTATCAGGTTGACCCTGTCTATGTTGTACACTATTTTAGCCCCTTCATCGTTTGAAGGGAGGCGTATCATTAATAAAAACGCAAATAGTACTATTCTTTGATGAGTGAGTAATTACAAAATCTAACTTATAGTTAGAGCCTTGCTCCAACACAAGTGAATGCGATAGAACATATAAATCATGATCAATCGTTGAAGATTCTTTATTAAGAGAGCCTTGGAAGATAAGACCATCATTCTTGTATAACTCTAAACTCACTCTATCAATCTTCTCTCTACCACTATAAGCCTCGAGGCTAAAAGTTGCATCATAACTATTCATATCAATTATCTGGTTGTTCTGAGTTATCTCATTAATCTTTAAGAGGCGTATTATTGGCTTTATCTCAATATCATCTATTGTTAAAGCTCTGTCTAGAAGGAAGATAAGAGCTAGGGCTATGAGAAATTTACAATATCCCCTCTCTACGTCTTCAAGGATTTTACTAAGGTCCACAATCAATGTTACTATGTATGGTCCACGTATCCAAGGATAGTTATCGAAAAATTCTGTACTAAATCTTTTTTCGACTTGATTGAAGGCTTCAACTATCTCCTCTTGTGAGTAGTTAATAGGTAGTCCAAATAGCCAATTGCTTTGTATTTCTCTCCAGTCAAAAGGCATAATCAATCAATACATTATAGATTGTTGTTCAAAAACTTGTTTAAAGAGTATTGTGTGAATTAAAGAACCTCCTTGTAATATGCTTTTACTTAAAGAACAAAGACAGTAAATGGATTGCTGATGGCATAATGCTCAAGATTCTGAATTTGAGCGTGAAGCTCTCTAAAGAAACATAAATTTCTATAGGAGCCATCGAATAGAAATGGAGCTCTTATCTTAAAATCTTAAGGACACTAATAGGGGAGAATTGCTCCTCCAGCAGTTTGTAGTAATAGTAAAATGTTCTTGAGCACGAAAGGTAGGAAAGTTAGATAGGCTGTTACTATTATTACTATATCTATTATTACCTTCTTTCGTGCTTAAGATATTACGTATCGGTATTATTTTCCACTCTTCCCCTGCTGTTCAACCAATCTCTGAGCATAAAACAGGGGTTAATTACTACTAGAGGGGGTAGGTAAATAGCGTGTATGTGTATATAAAGAAAGTAACCGATGCCTTTCACGCTCAAGAAAATTCTATGGACTTTAAGCAATAAATGAGCTTTGTAGCAGAATTGTCGAGTCCAACGATCGGTCAACATAGTTTACACTCGAATTTTAAGTACGTGTCTATGCAATCTTACTTCAGTTAAGTAGATTTAAGCTGATGGTGAAACTGGAGGCGTTGATGTTGGTGTAGATGTTGGCTTTGGCGTTGGAGGTCTTCTTCCTCTCATAATGAGATATACTGCAACGACGATCACAATCACAATTGCTGCACCAATTATGGCTAGAGTGGTCAGGTCGAGGCCGAATATGATGCCCGCATTGACAGTGAAGTTGACTATAACCTCCTTCGAGTTGCCTACTTTGTCAAA
>JAKLZG010000034.1 GCA_024256165.1 Candidatus Methylarchaceae archaeon HK02M2 | reverse complement strand
GAAAGTCCACCACGGCACCCATTCCCCCAGGAGTGAACTTAGGAGTAACATTTGGGATAATTTCCACCACTTCGCCTTCTAGACCGTTTAAGAACTGTTCTAACGTACTCTGGTCTTCCGTCATTTTAAGCGTAAATCTGTGAATTTTGTATTTCGCTCTCATTTCACACATTCCCTTACGACTAATGAATCTTAAAAAAGGATAACAGGATTAAAATTTTTCTATTTTCAAAAGAAGCGAAATATTATCTTTGAATATCCATGTCTCACATAAACTTCTAATCAGCTATTCTTTAGTTATGAAAGCTAGTATCCAAAAAAAAGAAAGATAAATAATTCCTACTTTTTATGAACTAGAAAATTGAGAGGATGATTTTAATATTGCTCCTTTAAGAGTTTTCATATCTTTACGAATTGGTAACGATTCATTTTATTTTGTTTGTCTCTTGTTATCACGCATTACAACTTTTACCAAACTCCGTCTATCTTTGTACTACAGTATGAGCATTTTGAATCTCTAATGTTATTCTTAATTACTAGATAACCATCCCTTTTGATCAGTGATCTTCCACAATTAGGACAGTATGTGTTTTCCCCTTCTCCGGGAATGTTTCCTTGATAAATATGCTTCAACCCGATATCTAATCCTATCTTCTTTGCTTTATCAAGGGTTTCTACGGGTGTTGGTGGCAGATCTAAGAGTCTATAAGCAGGGTAAAACTTCGTTATATGCCAAGGTATACTTTCGTCGAGATTTTTAATAAACTCGGCTATCTTCCTAAAGTTATTTTCAGAATCATTAAGAGATGGGATGATCAAAGTTGTGATCTCAATCCAGATTCCCATCTCTTTGTGTAGCCTTATAGTGTTCATTACATGTTTTATACGAGCTCCACATATCTTCCGATAAAATTCATCGCTCATACTTTTTAGGTCGATATTAGCCGCATCTAAGTAGGGAGAAATAACCCTTAGAGCATCTTCGGTTATATACCCATTAGTGACGAAAATGTTTTTTAGACCATCTTTGCTGGCTAATTTGGCTGTTTCAAAGGCGTATTCAAAGAAGATGGTTGGTTCTGTATATGTATAGGCGATGCTTTCACAATTGTTATGTTTCGCGGTTTCAACGATTTCATTGGGAGTTATGTCTTTTCCGATTACAGGTTTTTTAGGCTTAGGCATCTGAGAGATATCATAGTTCTGGCAATTTAGGCAACGAAAATTGCAGCCAACCGTGGCTATGGAATAAGTTCGTGATCCGGGAAGAAAATGGAAGAGAGGTTTCTTTTCGATAGGATCGACCGCACTAGCTATAAGTTTCCCATAAACCAGCGAGTATAGAGTTCCATCTATGTTCTCTCGTACGCCACAGATTCCTCTATTTCCTTCATTGATTTTACAATGATGACTGCATAAATGACAGTGGACGACTTTCCCTCCGACTTTTTCGTAGAACATGGCCTCTTTAATAACAATCACCTCCAATTTGATTTGATACCTTTCAGTAACTGACTCAATCTGAGTCAATCTTGTGATTTATTGCTAGGTAGTCTTTTTTTAAGAAATGAGGCAATTGCTCTAAAGATTTCATGATTGTCAACATTGATTATAGGAACTGTAACGTTTACCTGTTTTAACCTTATCCCATTTTGATACTTTGGCAGTTCTGCAAAAGAGACATAGTCCCAGTGGAGCACCCCACTAAGAAGCTCCTTCGTTATAGTCTCATTCATAGGCATTGCGTTGAATTGCATAGCAATCCCATCAACCCATTTAAGGGCTTTACCTAAACCACCTGGGGCCACTCCTAAAGCTTGGATTCTAGCCAAATCTTCAAGTTTATCATAAGCTAGATATTCATGGATTACGACCTTCTTCCTCGGCTCATATATTACCTCGATCATTCCTTCTATTGTTTTATAATCTCTTTGTGATAAGTCTTATCACTTTAGTAGGTTATGAAGGTGTTTCTAGGTATTTAGAATTAATTATTGATGGTCGAATTCTATTGGCAATGCCATAATCTTACTATCAAAAATCATCTTTATTTATTGAAGAAATCTAGAATTCAAAAAGTTCTAAAAGGGCAAATTATATTTGAATAAAATGTGATTAGGTGAACTAATTGAAGATTTTACTTGATGAAATGTATGCTGGTCTTAAAGAGTATTTCGAGACTTTAGGATGGGATGTTCTTACTGTCCAAGATGCAGGATTGCAAGGAGCAAAAGACAAAGATGTCGTAGCTTATGCGAAGAAAAACAACTTGTTGCTTGTTACTCAGGATCAAAAACCGGCAGACTTAGCAGATCTTACTGGAGTCAAATATGTGTTGATCTCAAATACTATGATCGCTAAAATAGCTGACGCTAAAATAAGAGAAAAATATGACATAACGCAGAATGAAGAAAAGGCATAACTTAGATTGATAATCTCCAATTAAACATCTGTCATCAATTATTCATTAATTCTTCTAATTTTTTTCTTAAAATTATCATCTCTTCAACAAACTTTGCTTTATCTTTATTTTTTATAATATTCAACCACTTTTCAATTTTATATTGGAATAAACTTTCTACTTTTTCAACATCAGGTAGACTCATCTGTAGGACAGAATAGAATTCTGGATCAGTATTAACAACATTTTGTACAAGATTAAAGAGAGTCTGAAAACTTGTACCTGAAATTTTTTCTAATTCTTTATAATCCAAGTCAAGCCATGTATCCACAACAGTCAAACCGACAAAATGAGAAAATCCTAAAATAACTGACATCAGTTCATCATGCTTTCTGGGAGACATTATACTAACTCTAAAACATCTTTCTTCTAGACATGTCTTTAATTCTTTAGCGTATCTCTCCTCTTTTTCCTTAGTAGGAGTAAGAACAAAATTTTGATTTGTATCCTTTGCTCCTGGTCCAAAAACTGGATGAGTTCCTAAGATCGTTCCCTTTTTTATGTACTTCTGCATTATTTCTACTGGAATTTCTTTTACAGATGTTATGTCCCAAACTATTTGATTCTCTTGAATATAAGGAGCAAAATCTTTAACAACGCCCTCAAAGTTTTGTAATAAAACTGAAACTATAATAATATCAGCTTTCTTTACAGCATCAATATTATCTTCTGCAACTTTTACTGGAATTTCTTTTGATAAATCGATCAATTTTTGTCTAGTCCTTCCTGAAACTATTACTTCATATCCCTGTCTCAAGAAAAAATTACAAAACCATTTCCCCATATTTCCTGCTCCACCAATTATTGCTATTTTCATTTTAAGACCTCGATATTGCTATTTTTATTAAATTAATCTTTACAGTTCAATTTCTTCTTTAAACCACAAATAAAAATAATTCTTTCGGATGGTTGATTAAAGCCTTTAATCTTTTTTATACTCAACTTTCTAAGATGGTAATGCTAAACTTTATAAATCGAAATAAGTACATTAACTTGGAGATTTGCGGAATTATCACAGCCATGGAGAATAACCGTAGCTGATGGTCCATAGGATCTGAGGGCCATCAGCACCCCACCAGTTCTTAGTTTATTATAATATGAATATAATCTAGACATAATTTTAGGCATATTGAGGCCGTTGTTTAGTTGTTCTTTAAATATCATTTTTTCTTGGAGTTATTTTCTTTGTCAGCTATTTGTAAGCCCTTAAGAATAAGCTTGAGTAAGTTCTTTTTAGGTAAATTAATTTCCATAAAAATTTCTATAGTCTATCTTTGCTAAAAGTTTCTTTTGCCTTAGGATAAGAACCTATCATTTTCATAAATAAGGAATTACGCTTTAGAATTTCCAATGCTACACCAACCAATTTTTCTTTATGATGACCTTCAAAATCTAAATAGAAATTGTATTCCCAAGGTCTTCCAACAATCGGTCTTGATTCTATTTTTGTTAGATTGATGTCGCTTACTGAAAAAATTGCTAAGGCATCATATAGAGCTCCAGGAACGTGCTTAGTTGAAAAAATAATGGAGGTTTTATCATTTCCTGTTGGTTTTGAGTCTTTTTTTGATAAAATTAAAAATCTTGTGTAATTATTATGATTGGTTTCTATACCTTCTAGGATTACTTTCATTCCATAAATCCTTGCTGCACTTGCACTCGCTATTCCAGCAGCATTTTTCAAATTCTTCTCTTTTATCATGTTAACGCTACCAGCAGTATCATAAAAAGGTATAATTTCACACTCCAATTCTTCTAAAAATTTTCTACATTGTCCTAATGCCTGAGGATGTGAATAAACTGTCTTTATAGATTTCAGATCAGTATTAGGAAACGATATCAAACAATGTTTTATTCTATGAAAGACTTCTCCACAAGCTTTAAGATTATATGTTAATAGTAAATCGTAAGCTTGACCTATACTGCCTTCTATAGAATTTTCAACGGGAACTATAGCAAAATCAACTTTATCTTCTTTTAAATTTTGAAAAACATCCGATAACGTTTTACATCCTATCGTCTGTATTGAATTCCCAAAATATTTGAAGGCACCTTCTTCACTGTAAGCTCCAGGTTCTCCTTGAAAGGCAATCCTTTTCATACCATTCACATCTAATGAAGTTTTATTCAAATTTTTCCTTATAGTATCGAGTTGTTAAATCATTAAAATGGTTCTTTATCAGAATATTTCCTAATAAGTTGCTATTATAAAAAGTAATCACATAAGAAAAACTAAAAATAATCATTTAATATCAAATTAGTTTACTAGGAATCCCTTCTGGCGAGTAAGCTATAAGGGGTACAATTCCAGCTATTTTCAGTCTTTCAACTACATGAGGATAAAGAAAGACATACTCTTCTTCAATACTATCCGCTAGGTTTTTCTCTATCTCCTTTATTCTTTTGATTAACTTTGCATAATTCTCTTTTGGACTAAAGGATAACATAACAGCAGGGTGACATCTTACCTTAGCTTCGATAAGATTTTTTAATGCATTTAACTGCAAATCAAATGCTTCAGGAGATGCACCGGTAAGTATTGAGAACTCTTTACGATTCGTCCCTTTTATCGAAACCCTTACATGGAGACGCCTAAACCCTGAAAGTTGCTTTGCATAGTCTATGTCATTTCCGATAAGAATACCACTTGTCTCTAAAATGAATGAATAATCTGTCTGATTTATCAGTTCAAGCAACTTTAAAAGATGGTCTTTACCAATTGTAGGCTCATTACCACTAATCCTCAATTGATTATATCTAAACCTCTTAGCACAAGCATCTAGCTTCTTAAATATGTATTCTGGAGAGTAAAAGTTACCAAAATTTTCTGGATGATCCCTTGGTTTATTACTCCAACAAAAGATGCATCTTAAGCAGCAACCACAACAGTCAGATGTTGCGATACCTCCATACCATCGTCCAGGTCTAAAAATTCGATAATATTTTCTAAGATCGTTTTTTACTACGATCTTTTCAGTCTCTTCAGCTAATTTTATTGGATCAAAGAGTTGCATGATCTGATAGATAAATAATTTACGATATTCGTTAATTATTTTATTACTCTCTACTATTGCATAGCATAACTAAATCGATATAGCCTTACTCGATAATCTTGGATTCTGGGCGTCTGCGTAATGTCATTACAACCGCAACTACAACTGCTATTATGGCGATTCCGATTGCGATGTAGGCCAGCGTTGTAGTTGCATCCAAAGTTGATCGAAGTTCGCTGATTTGTTGATTTAAATCCCTATCTGGATCTTTGAGCCATGTAGCAAGGTCTGATAGAACGTATTCTTGTATGGGTCCAAGAGGTTGTATCCAGCCGTTTGTAGGATAGAACGTGTGTCCGATACCTGGATAGGTGATCAGAGTGTGATCGGGATGATGTATCTCCGTCAATCTTTGTTCTAAAAGGAAGGCTTCCTCAACGGGGGCCTGTGTGTCGTTTTCTCCCTGAAGTATCAGGATACTTGCAGAAATGTTTCCAATTAAAGCTAAATTTGTATCCATAATGAAGTGCGAATGCAACCATATAGATCCTGGAAACTCGGTCGTTGTAAACCATTCGAACGCTCCAATCCTCAGAGGTTTCAACTCTTCGTCAATGCTAAAATAGCTGTCTTCGTTCGCATCAAGTTCTGGATACCAGAGCCATACTCCTGTGCTGTTTTCTATCATCAATTCGGGTGGGAGCGGCGATAGTTCTACATTTTCAACTTCCATAGTTGCATATACTTCTTGTATTGAAAGTAATCCATCATCATTTGTATCTATTTCTTCAGCAAAGAATATTGTCCGATCGACTAGCTGATAGTATATTACATCACTAAGGTTTTGAGCGTATGCACTCATAAGTACCATTTTCTTCACTCTAGGATCTTCATCGGCAATTATCGGTGCTATGGCAGTTCCCTCACTGTGACCGATTATAGTTATATCGTTTATATCGACTTCAGGTTGTTGTATAAGAACTTCAATTGCCTTCTCAGCATCTCCTATTAAATCTTGAACCGTCATATTTCCGTATACATTTTGATCCAACACTGTCATATTTAGACCGATTCCTCTCTTGTTGTACCGTAGCACCACGAAACCTCTCTCTGAAAGATATTCTGCTATCTGGAGAAAGGGTCTTGAGGGTTCCCCTGTTCCAGTAACTAAGGGAGGTAGATACTCATTCATATCCATAGGACCAGATCCATGTACTAGAATAACTCCTGGGAAAGGCCCTTCTCCAACAGCGGGAATGGTCAGCTGAGCGTTAGTCGTTAAACCTGCGCCAAGATCTATTACCAAATCCCTGCTTAAAACTGTCTCCACTAGGGTGTGACTTGGAACTATAGAAAATGAAAAGAGAATTGTAAGTATCAAAAATCCAGCGATTAAAATTTTTTTCATTTTATTTCTAATAGAATAAAAATATCTTATTTATAAGCCTTTTACTTTAAGATTTATTTGATGAATTAGTTTAAAATGTCTAAGAAAATTGACAATATTAGTTATAATCTTTTTAGATAAAAATTCGTTATAACTTTGTCTAATGGAGCGTATAGACTATTCGGAAGCCATCTTGTTTCTTTCTTGCAGAAAGATAGGTTGAGCAAACCTCTTAATAATTATAATAGAATGCCTCTTTATAATTTATATGCTTAACTTATCCTGTAAAAAATAAAAAATAGTATACAATCAATCTAGATTGCTTCTCACTCATTCTACAATATGTAGTTCCATCTTTAACATTATGAGCCTAATCTGGAAGATATGGGGCCCAACCCACTTATTTTTTAAGATATCTTGTTTTCATCCTAAATACAAGAGACTTTAAAAATCTTGAATCAATGGCTTTAGGTAATTTATTAATATCAAGACTTCACTGGAAGAATTTTCAAACGGTCCCAATTTTGACCAGAACGTCTTGCCCATGCAAACTTACTCTGTAGTGTCTTGGTATATATTTTATCCCACTCTAACTCTATATATTTCGCCCAAGATTTATAAACTCTAGGATCGATATAATTACGTAAAGAAGCAGTCAAGTTGTAATCTCGCGTTTCTTCATGGAGTCTAACTGCTAGATCAGCCTTTAGGATTCTCTCCTTTAGATTTGCTCTACTTTTATCAGTCTTTGGAATTGTTTCCTTTAACTTTCTTAAACGTTCATACTTTTTATCTAAGGAGCTTTCCCAAGTCTTGGGAGGAGTTCTCTTATGATTACATGTGATAGCTGCTTTGAGATTTGCTATCTTCGCATAGAATAACTTTAAGTGATCTGAAGTTCCTCCTTGAAAAGAATCGTGTTCTGATAAATAACGCCTCACTATATTAGTGGCGTGGAATGTTCTGAAGTTTTTAGCTGTCAACCCCTTTACAGCCTTTGATAGGAACTTGTTAACGTAATAGGAATTAATCTCATCGAATATTGGTTGCTCTGGTCTTTTACCTTTTTTAAATCTCAGGAGGTTTTCTTTAAACAGTTTACTAAATTCATCATTGATAGTTAAACTCTTCTCCCAGAGCACGCTATCCTTTCCTAGAAAGTTGAAGCGAATGCACTCCTTATCGATCACTACATGCTCTACTCTTAGAGTGGATGCGCCTACCGTGTCAGCTTCATCTTTTTCCTTTTCATCTCCAACCCTCATACAAAGATTATCAATTAGGTAGGAGACAGTGGCAAGCTTTCTGATCTTCTCATCATTGGACTTCATACCCTTTATGATATATTTACGTACTTGGTCCAACCGTTTCTCTAACTTTTTAGCATTATCATATTTCGACTTATCTCGTTGCTGACGTAATGAGGAACTGTCATGTAACCAGACATATTTTCTCTTGCCTGTGAGTTTTTCAGTCCAAGAAGCCAGCCACATCGAATTATGATCGTGAACTATTTTCCCCCAGTTTCCCTTCGGCACTGGTGCTTCCTTATCTAAGTTCAAAGTCACATCCTTGTGATAAACCCGAGGCTTCCAATGTCCTCGCAAAGGATGTTTTCCACGACCCATAAAGAGACCTGGTGGTTCTACCATCCAATTTGCGATCTCGGTCTGATTTCCATCTATCTCAGCATAACCATATTTCTGTTTCATGGCGAGGCGTAATTCTTTTCGTTCTGCTGCTAGTCTCTTTTTATTTTCAGAAACACTTTTCCATTCCTTTTCCTTTTCTCGGTGTTTTAAAAAATCCGAGAAGTCAAGGTCTTTAATTGAAATCTCAGAGAGTTCATTTGGTAGATGTTTCATGAAATCTGATAAGAAATTTGAAACGAAAACCTCATCCTCAACGTATTGAGTGCCGATCTTCATCATCCATGCATAAGCCATCTCCTCTGCAATA
>JAKLZG010000033.1 GCA_024256165.1 Candidatus Methylarchaceae archaeon HK02M2 | reverse complement strand
AGATCGAAAGTCCTTACAAAGAGTATGTGGACTATGGCATTTACCGTAAATGGAAGGATATAGGTAAATAATTTTTTTATAACAATAACATAGGAGATGCATTATATCTTTAATTTATATATCAATTAGGCCCCAATTTAAGTATCCTTTCCAATGATTAGTTTGAAGATTCTTTCAGCACAAATATTGGGATTAAGCCTCTCTGTATTTAGTTTGAGTTCAGGATTCAAAGGCTCTTCGTAGGGAGAACCTATTCCCGGCACTGTGGACTTGCCTTTAAAGGCTTTTTCATATATACCCTTAGGAGCATGTGAAGTATTCATTCTCTTGCTTTCCCTTTCTATGCAAACACCTAAAGAGCATGTTAGATAAATTTCCTTAAAATTTTTTATCTTTTCTCTTGCTTTATCTCTATAACTTTTCCTATTGCCTGTTGCATCAATAATAACATTAATGTTGTTTTTTGTTAATAGCTCGGCTATATAGCAGATTGTCCTATAGACTATATTTCTCTCTTCATCAGTATATTTTGGGTCAGGAGTTATCGCCTTCCTAAGCTCATCTGAAGAGAGTATTTGAGCATGGATTTTATTATTTTTTAGTTTTGTTAAAAAAGCCCTTGCTACCGTCGACTTTCCTGATCCTGGTAAACCTGTCAGCCATATACACCAACCTTCTTTCATCATTATACCTCGTTCAAATTAGATATGAATTGACATTCTTTGGATCGAAAATATCTATATTCAATATATTATGTATGAAGTTAAATATTTTTATCCGCACATCTTCAGATAAGTTTGGGTACCAAATAGGAGATGCAATCACTAAACCTCTCCACGCAAAGAAAGGTTGAATAACTTCGAATAACTCAAAATCTTTAGTCTTTTCAAGGTAATTCTCTAAAAAGCTCATAAATAATTTTTCGAAATGTTCTGCAAGCTTACCATGTAATTGTAAGGAATAGAACAAATAATTTATTAAAATCGAGGCCATATCATCTGCAGGCTCTCCCCACTCTCCCCTACTTCTATCAAGAACTGTGAAATCATTACCTTTTCTAAATAGTATATTCCAAGGATGAAAATCGCCATGTACCCTTGAAAGCCTATGAGCCTTTTTCTTCAAGAAATATCTCCATTCTATACACATCTTTTCTATCTTCTTAAGACCGTTTTCATCAATATATGATAAATTAGAAGGATAGCTATCGATCAGTCCCATGATGCATTCCCCATGACCTATTAATTCTCTAGCCCTCCTTACATATAGATGGTGATCTTTTCCTTTTTTTGAATGTATCTTAACTAAGTAATTTGAGAGAGCTAAACACCTACTTAAATCAAGTTTAGTAATTTTTTCTTTTTCTTTAATCCTATCGAGATCAAAATGATATGAGATGCCCTCTACTTTCTCTGTTAAAATAAAGTATTCTCTACAGTCACCTAAAGACTTAAGGCCTACTTTTGTGAAAGCACCCATATCACATGATTTTACATGCTTAGGTAACTTATTAAATGAAGAGTGCTGCCATATCAAGATCTGAGCTCTATCTGAAAAGTGCTCGTGACCGAATCTTCCTTTCTTTATAGTTTCTAGCACCAACCGCCTTATCTTACCCCCAACCTCAGCTTCAATGAGATAAGGTAAACCATATCCAAATGCTTTTAACCTCTTTTCCTCTTTCCTTTGCACTTTTCCAAGTTCGCCAATATATTTGATAGATACTTCATCCTCAAAGATAGATGATAAATACTCCCGTATTGAATCAATATTTATCTTGGGCAATTTCATATAGATAATCTTTGAAAGTAGATATAAATGTCTTAATCCTTATTTTTTCTAATAAGTAGATCATTCATAAAAATAGAGCCTAGTTTAGTAGAATGAGAAATAATTTATAGATAGCTTCATCATATTTAATTAGATGAAGTACATCAGAATCAGAGTTTTACTGTTCATTCTATTCTTCATACTTAGTACAGTGATAACGTTGGTAGGCACCTTAACTCCTATTGATTACACTTCAGCTCAAACAATAATTGAAGAAGTACCAATACCCTCAGAAATTGATTCATTGTATATATTGCAGAATAATCTATTTATCGCTTTGGTTGGGTTCGTTCCCATCATTGGAATTATATGGATGTTCTTTGTACTCTACTCAACGGGAATTGTCCTATCAGCCTATTCAGTTGTATATAATGTCCCTCCAATCGTCTCTATTTTAATTCTTCTTATCAATCCTATCTTTTGGATAGAATTTTCTGCATACACTTTAGTTATGATGGAAGGCACGATGCTTGTATACTCAGCTTTTAAAAAAGAAGTTAATAAGGAATCGAAGGTTGCGCTATTGGTTTTAATCGCAGTTATAATATTGTTGACCTTAGGAGCTGTAATTGAAGTTCAGATGTTAATTTAATTTAAAAGATATTACGTCAAATTATATATATTACAAATTATAGATGGCGCCGCCGGTCCGACTTGAACGGACGACCAACTGGTTAACAGCCAGTTGCTCTACCACGCTGAGCTACGGCGGCTCCTAGATTTTTAACATATCCCCAATTGGTGGATATAAAAATAATTTGGCACAACTTAATAAAATCTCTCATTTAGATTTAATGTCCTAAGATGGATTGTTGAACTTTTTCAAATAAACTTCTCTATATATATTACTCACCATATTATGATAGAGTGTCCTTTGAGAAATCCCTTAAAAAGGAAAAATCAAATATATTTTATTGAAAATGAATGTGTTTATAGCTTTCATTTTAAAAAGTTTGGCAATAAACGGCAGGGCAACCTCCTGAGTATTCAGAATGGGCACTTACATATTCGAAAGTCTCACCCTTTTCTTTACTCATAACAGAACCCAAGTACAAGACCTGCTCTTTCTTACTTCCATATCTATATACAGTAATTCCTTTACAACCCAGCTTGTAAGCTAGTAAGTAAGCATCCCTGACATCTTCTATCGTAGCATCGTAAGGTAAGTTTATAGTCTTAGAGACAGCATTATCTGTATACTTCTGAAAGGCTGCTTGCATTCTTACATGCCATTCAGGTGCTATGTCTAAAGCTGTTACGAATACTCTTTTTACATCGTCTGGAATTCCTCCAATATTTTGAATGGAGCCTTTCTTGGCTATCTCCATCATCAAATTTTCACTATACAATCCTTTTTTTCTTGCAACTTCTTCAAATATTGAATTTGCTTCTAAAAGCTTAGTGCCTTCAAGGACATTTCTGACGAAGGAGACTGCAAACAAAGGCTCTATACCACTAGAGCAACCAGCTATTATAGAAATAGTTCCAGTTGGAGCTATAGTTGTCAGAGAAGCATTTCTTAAACTTTTATAACCTCTACTTTCCCATAGACTTCCATCAAAGTTTGGAAACGAGCCTCGCTCATTTGCCAAATCTCTTGATTTTTCTATCGCTTCTTTTGTGATAAAACTCATCAGCTTTTCAGCTATAGTCAAAGCTTCTTTTGAGTCATAAGGGATACCTAACTGAATTAGCATCTCTGCAAAGCCCATTACTCCCAATCCGATCTTCCTATTTGCCTTGGTCATCTTTTCTATTTGAGGTAGTGGAAACTTGTTGACATCTATAACGTTGTCAAGAAAATGGACAGCAGTATGTATTGTATCCTTTAATTTTTCCCATAAAATCTCGTCCTGAACCATCAATTTAAGATTGATCGAACCTAGATTACAGGATTCATAGGGTAGTAAAGGTTGTTCACCACAAGGATTCGTGCTTTTTATTTCCCCCACATGTGGGGTAGGATTGTAACGATTGATAGTATCGATGAATATAGCTCCTGGGTCTCCGGTATTCCAAGCCATCGTAATCAGTAAGTTGAAGACGCTAGTTGCCTTGAGCCTTTTTAAAGGTTTTTCATTTCGAGGGTTTATCAAGTCGTACTCTTCATCATTCTCCAAAGCCTTCATAAAATCATCTGTAATGGCTACGGATAAGTTAAAGTTGGTGAGAAATCCTTCCTTTGACTTTGCGGTTATAAAATCTAATATATCAGGATGATCCACTCTCAAGATTCCCATATTAGCCCCCCTTCTTCTACCACCTTGCTTGATCACATCAGTAGCAGTATCAAATACACGCATGAATGATACGGGGCCCGATGCAATGCCACTTGTAGAACCTACAATATCCCCCTTTGGTCTTAACTTTGAGAAAGAGAATCCAGTCCCTCCACCTGATTGATGAATTAACGCCATATTCATTAGAGCATTAAATATGCTTTGCATGGAATCCTCTATCGGCAATACAAAGCAGGCTGAAAGCTGACCTATTCTTGTACCAGCATTCATTAAAGTCGGTGAATTAGGAAGGAACTCAAGGGAGGCCATGAGTCGATAAAATTGTTCTTGGATTCTTTCGATATTTACTGTTTTGTCATATAACGAGTCATTTAAGGCTATAGTTTTTGCCACTCTATCAAACATTTGTTTTGGAGTTTCGATTATTTTGGCTTCCATATCTTTCTGAAGATATCTCTTCTCAAGAATGCTAATAGCATTGACTGATAGTTTAAGATCGTCTGCTACTCCAAAAAATTTTTTTGCTTCTCGAATCTCGGTGCGCTTTTTTCTATAGAGAATATATTCTTTCGCCATATCGGCGTAACCATACTTGATTAAGACCTCTTCTACTATATCTTGTACATCCTCTACATGTGGAGTCTTATCTTCAAATCTTTCTTTGAGTGTTGCTACTACACGACTTGAGAGCTTTTTAGCTTCCTCACCATTTCTACGATTAACTGCTGTAAGAGCTTTGTATATTGCTTTGGCTATCTTCTCAGATTCGAATTTTTCGAGCCTTCCGTCCCTTTTACGAATTAGATTTAACATTGATCACTATTATCATAAGTTTACCTATTTTAATAAATATACACATTATCATAACATGATGATAATTAAAATTTAGTTGGTTAAGAGAGGATAAATTGATGAGCGATGTAAAAGCTATAAAAAGCAGTAGATGACCTTCAAGAATAACTATATAAGAGAAATTAAAGAACTAAGCCGAGTTAAAATAAAGTAATTATTAAAAATAATAAAGGAAATAAGGAAATAGGTGATTCTTTTCCATCCTCAATCCACAAATAAAGAGGGAATATACGAACAAGAGATAGAAGTAGAAGGTCATCTAATAGATTCTATGATCCTGACGAAGATCTTTGACAGAATAATGGACCTAAAAGGTGATTTTGAAGTCAAGGAATTCAGGATAGGCAAAATGAAGAGGGACTATAGCTATGCTAAGCTCATGGTCAGGGGTAGGGATCAAGATCATCTTCGCATCATATTAGAAGAAATGTATCGTTTAGGTGCTTTTCTTCCAAAGGTAATCCAAGTTAAGCTTGTTCCTGCACCTGCTGATTATATTTTACCAGACGATTTCTATTCCACTACTTCTCATCCTACTCAGATCATGGTAGATAATAAGTGGATAAAAGTAAAAGAGCAAATGATGGATAAAGTCATTGTAGTAGATAGAAAAACGAATTTAGCGAGATGTAAATTTATACGTGAAGTGAGACGTGGCGACCTTATAGTCGTTGGTGAGTATGGTATCAAGATTAAACCCCCAGAACGTCCTAGAGAAGGAACAATTCTTTTTGAGTTTATGAGTAGTAGAGCGTCTTCTGAGAAGCCATCAATCTCTATAGTCAAACAAATAGTGAGGGATTTATATAAAATTAAGAAGGAAGGAGGTAAGATAGCTGTTGTAGCAGGTCCTGCAATAGTGCATACAGGCGTTGATCTTTCTTTTGCGAAGATGATAAAATTGGGTTATGTAGATGTTTTATTGTCTGGTAACGCTCTTGCTGTCCATGATGTTGAGTATGTCCTTTTTGGGACTTCATTAGGTATGTGCATAAAAGATGGATCTGTATCTCTCAAAGGTTATAGAAATCATTTGGCAGCAATAAATGAAATTACGAAGGTCGGGTCTCTTTTAAAAGCTGTAAAGAAGGGTATTTTAAAAAAGGGGATAATGTTCGAATGTATTATGAATAATGTGCCTTTCGTTCTTGCTGGATCAATTCGTGATGATGGTCCTTTGACTGACGTCATTACAGATACATTCCAAGCCCAACAAAAATACAAAGAACTCCTTAGAGACGTAAAATTAGTTCTCATGATGGCTTCTACTTTACACTCAATAGCTATTGGGAATTTATTACCTTCAACTACAAAGGTCGTATGTGTAGATATTAATCCCGCAGTTGTTACGAAATTGACTGATAGGGGAACAGCTCAAGCAGCCGGAATAGTGTCAGATGTGGGAACATTTTTACCTGTACTTGTAGATCAACTTGGGAAGTATCCAATCAAGTAGCGTGGGCCCGGAGGGATTTGAACCCACGACCGACCGGTATCCCCCCAAAGTTATGAGCCGGTCGCTCTAACCAAGCTGAGCTACGGGCCCTAAAATCAATTTATTGAAGTAATATTTAGATTTTAAGGTGACTATTCGGTTTATGATTCGCTTGAATAATTACTAAATAATTAAATGATTAAGAAATGGTTTAATTTAATGAGAAAAAAATTGGACGAATTAATCGAAGTTTATAAAAATAAAAAGGATGAGATTGAAACTAGGCTTTTTGAGTTTAAAAAAGTACTATATGAATCAGATGAGAGAGTCTTTGCTGAACTTGCTTTTTGTTTATGTACGCCGCAATCCAGAGCTATAACTTGTTGGCAAGTAATAGATTTGCTCGTGAAGAACGATCTTTTATTTAGGGGAGACGAAAATCGTATCAAACCATTCTTAAATGTTATAAGATTTGGCGAAAACAAGGCAAGATATATTGTCAATGCTCGAAGATTCTTTACCGAAAATTGTAAATTAAAGATAAAAGAAAAAGTTCGATCATTTGATGATATATTTAAACTAAGAATATGGTTAGTAAAAAATATCTTAGGTATTGGGATGAAAGAGGCTAGCCATTTCTTAAGAAACATAGGTCTTGGGAGTGATTTAGCGATACTAGATAGACATATATTAAAAAATTTGAGGGAGTACAATGTTATCGATCAGATTCCGAGATTGATTACTAAAAAAGTATACATTTCAATTGAAAATCAAATGAGAATGTTCTCAAGGCGCATAGATATCCCGATGAATGAATTGGACTTACTTTTTTGGTCTAAAGAGACAGGAGTAATATTCAAATGAAGTCAATCTTAAGAATCTCATAGATCATTATTATTAAAAATAATCCATAATATAATTTTTCAAGTTCACCAAAAGGGTAAAATACTATTTTTTAAATTGAGTTTACAATGCTCCGGTGGTGTAGCCAGGACAAGCATAATGGCCTTATCTCATTTTTAAATGGGAGGCCAATCGAGCCATTGATCGCGGGTTCAAATCCCGCCCGGAGCATTATCTCTGAAATCCGAACCTCTTTTTCATTATAGGAATATAACAACTACTCAGAAAAAGGATATTAACAATTATCAGTATTAAAAGGACAACAGAAGAACATCCTAACGTAATGCGACATTAAATTTAAGCACTTATTTCTTATATGATACTATCTCAAATATATCAATATATTGTTAGATGATATAATTAAGAAATAAGAACGTTAATAAATACTTAGAACGTCTGGAACGTAAGTAAGATCGAAATGCACCCTTAATTTCTTGAAAGAACGTCTTTAAGAACGTAGAAAAAACGTAATGAACGATATAAATCCAAAAATTCAAGAAATAAAAGTATCTTTTCTAACTAACATGAGGCTAGAAAGAAGTTTTAAATATGCTTCATCATTTTTCTTCTGTTTATAATTTTTTATCGAATTTAAAATCGACTTCTCATCTTTTATACCGAGTATACACCGTAAATTCTTAGCCATAGGTCCTCCTATAAACAAGTATTGTGTTACTTTAGTTACATTAGTAACCTTTCGTTTCATGCTAGAACTCTCAAAGTCGATTATCACAGGTCTTTTAGATACTATTACATGCTTTTTCAAGTTACTTAATTCCCCGTGATCTAAACCTATTTTATCTAAAGCATAACATTGATTCAATAAATTTCTAAGAACGCTACGAATTTTTTTTATATGTTTTCCTATAATTTTTAGCCAATCTAAAATATAATAACCATCGACAAACTCCATTAAAATAAAATTCTCTGTTACTCCAAACAATTCTGGCCCTACGCCAACCGAATTGGCTATCAAATGCATCTCAGCCTCTCTAGCCATTGATTCCCTATTCGCATCCATCCTCCTAATCTTTAAAGCCATTGGACCTGATTCTGTTAAGGCTTTAACTACGATGCTTACGCAACCTTTTCCAGCAACTCCTAGCTTACCTATCTTTGTTTTACCTTGAAATAAGATTCCTTTTACTTTTAGAGTTTTTAATTCATTTATTCGTTTAGGAACGATATTCAACTTTAGCTCAGGGTAGCACAAAACTTTCACATAAGGTTCGTTAATCAATTCATCTATGTCTAATAGTTTAGTTGGCAACATCAGATCACAATTATGTATCACTATTAATTTGTGTATTAAGATATAAATAGACGTTTTTCTAAAAATTGATAAGGACAAATATAGATTTATTTTGTAATGGTAATTCTTATGAGAATAATAGTTTCCATAGGCAGAGGCGGTACCGGTAAAACGAGTTTTGTTGCACTTATGACCAAATATTTCATTGAAGTGGGTGAATACCCATTACTTTTAGTTGATGTTGATCCAGACCAAAATCTTGGAGAAGCAGTTGGTTTAGATTTAAACGAAGAAGGTAAGAAGACTATATCTGAGTTACTAATAGATACTTTTTTAGAAGAAGGAGGTACTACAGTTGGAGTACCTCCTCCCGAAAGAATAGAGAATAGGATTTGGGAAGAGGGATTATATGAAGGTGAGTATTTTGATTTTATGTCTATTGGACCAAAATGGATGGAGGGATGCTACTGTTTACCCGATGCTGCGTTAAAAAGAACGCTAGAAAAATTAACTAAGACATATCGATATATGCTTGTTGATTCCCCTGCAGGATTTGAACATTTAAATCGAAAAATAACATCTAATGTAGATGACATAATGGACATAATCGATCCTTCTAAAAAATCCTTTGATCATATAAAAAGATCTCATAGAATTGCAAAAGAAGTAAAAATCGATTTCAAGCATTTTTACGTTATTGGTGGTTATAGATTTCGAGAAAACCTAGAGGAAGAGGTTGAAAGGAGAACTAGTCTTAAGTATTTGGGTAAAATTGCGTATGATAAAAATGTCGAAGATTATATTCTTACTGGGAAGTCCCTACTCGAATTACCAGCCTCTTCTCCAGCTTATCCATCAATAAAGGAGATTCTGAAAAAGGCGGGATATAATTAAGCATGATTCTTTAAAGATTGAAGTGTAGATACTCAACCTCATTTTTCAATTAAGGTGGCATTTTATGAAGTGGGAGGATGTATTAGATTTTTACAATTCTTTAATCGAAAAAAAGCTTAAGAGCTATTTTTCACATCTAATTCAAATTTCACACATACACCATCCAATTATGGAAAAAGTTTATGAGAACCTTAGCGAATTTTCACAAAGAAAGGGAAAGAGGCTTGCTTCATGCAGCACTTTATTATTGTACAAAGGATATAAAGATGATATCGATGAAAATATTTTGAATGTTTGTGTAGGTATAGAACTTTATAGGCACAGTATACTTGTACATGACGACCTCATAGATAAAGATAACTTTAGAAGAGGTGGGGAGTCCTTCCACAAGATATTTTCAACATTTTATGATAGAAGGTTTGGTCAAGGATTAGCGATCTTTGGAGGTAATATTCTTTATAGTTTATCCTTACAATGTATATTGAAATCTGGGTTCCCTCTCGGAAAGATAAATAAGGTTTTAAACTTATTTGCAGAAGGCTACTGTGAAGTTAATGATAGTCAAATTCTAGACCTTCTATTTGAATATACAGACCCTGACATAATTGAGTGGTCTACAATGCTCCATAAAAGGGCTGCATCTCTCTTCAAAGTATCGATATTAACTGGTGCTATTCTTGGTGGTGCCAAAGAACACGATATTGACTTGCTGAGAGAGATTGCCAAAAATATTGGTTGTTCATTCGATATCCAAGATGATATTATAGATACATTTGCTACAAAAGAGCAGTATGGAAGGAAGCCTGGTAAAGACATAGTCCTTGGGAAGAAACCACTTCACATAATAATTATGCGCCAAAAGGCAAATAAAGATGAATGCGATTTACTGAATCATGTTAAGCATAGAGGATATATTACAAAAGCACAACTCGTATCTATAAAAAAGTCTATTAAAAGGACTGGGGCACTTAAGATTGCTAAAGAAGAGTCGAAAAAGCATGTAGAAATTACAAAGAATTTGATTGGTCAGACGGATATGAATAATGAAATAAAGGACTTCTTTTTCTCTTTCATTCAATATATCGAAAAAAGTTTAGATTGGTATAAATAGAATGAACAAGGAAAGGTTATTTGTAACTATTTTTTATTACATTAGGGAAGGTTATGGGCGGAGTTAAGAAAAAATCTATCTCTCAAGTAGGTAAGGCTCAAGCTTTAGATAGAAGGAAGGAAAAAAAAGATGTGAAAACACATCAAAAAAGTAAAAGAGATGTAATAATGCCAAACATCGATAAAAAGCAAGCGTTCAAGATATTCAAGCCTATGAGAGCTGTTACTATTTATAATACAGCCAAAGCTTTAAACATTAAAGTATCAGTAGCATCAGCACTTTTAAAGAGTTTAGTAGCAAAAGGAATTTTAATAAAAATTGGGGGGCATAGTGGTCACACGGTATATACTATTGTTGATACTAAATCTGAAAGTTCTTAAGTTTTGTATAATATAACAATAGTATTCTTACAAATATTTGAATTAAGAAATATCCAAACTTTTCAAATCGCTTTAGAATCAAAAATGATTATTATCTTGTATTTATGAACAGATATCAATCAAGATAACATCTCCCGCTTTTATATTCATAAGTACATCTAGCCCTGAAGTTACTGTACCTAAAGGGTTAATAGGCATTGCCACTTCACAGTCTTCAAGAAAGAAACATAAAGCTCCATTTGATGATAAAAATCCAATATCTCCTCTCTGAAGCTTCTTTTTCGCCTTTTCCGTACCAATGATAATCGCTAAAATAATGTAGACAAATTGATTCTTAAATTTATTCGCTCTTCCCTTTAATGGCATATTCCTTACAACAGAGTTTAATGTGATAGGAGCTAAATGGCGGAAGATCTGACCAAAAACATTTCCTTTCCCATGAACTTCTATCTTGATATTTAGCTTGGAAACTGAGGTCTGTGGCTCCATAATAAATATAATCTTATCAGTATATTTAAATTTCTATCTATTAATTTGAACTTTATATCCAAAAACTTTATTTATTAATACACTTTGAGTTCTTTGGTCCTAGGAGATCAGTTATAGTGTCCCATTCTAAAGCCTCTCCAAATGTAAATAAGAAGGCTAAAAAGGTTACTTCTAAAAGGGTTAGAATAGGTCCGCCAACTCTCACTAGGTTTGAAAGAGCTAGAATCATTGGAGCGCGATCCCTCCAACTTGCCCTTGGTGCACCTCCTTTCATACCTTTACCTCCTAATATAATTGATCCTATTTCTCTTGCTATAGCTGAACTTGAATCGAAAGCTTTACCAATTTCTATTAGGCGGACTTTACCTGATGGGAGCTACCAAGATATACCAATAGATTTTTTATTAGATTAAATACTTCATAAATGAACTGGAAATTAACTGGGAATATTCATTCTTATAGGAAAATTTTCTTCTACTTAATGAATTTTGAGTATTATAATTTAAACGAGATGAGTGATTAATCGCTAATCCCTTTAATCTATCTTGATTGAAAAGTTTAGTATTAACGCCTTCCTACATAGGATATGGGTTGATGGTTGGTTTGAAGGACATAATTATAGTTGGATTAACATTAAGAGTATACTAGTAGTTTCCTAAACGCATTTCTGAAAAAATTTATTGGTTTAAAAAGATTAAAAATCATTATTAAGTTATTTTTTAAAAAAGGAGGGATATGTTTGTTTGTGAGATTATCAATACGAGCCATGGAGAGTAAGTTATATTTTGCCTTATCCAAACTTTGACTAGTTTTATGTAATTTATGGCCAAATCCCTAAAATTTGAAATTGCTTTAAAGCACGTTGCATATAAGTTAGAGGATCTTCACCAGGTATAGGTTCTGGAGCTAAAAGAATAGGACCAAAAATTTTTGGATCTCGTAGATCAGCACCTAACTGACTCATAATCTTGTGAAACAATACAACCGATTCAAGATACGCCTTAGCCTGATGATACTTTTTCTCCTTTATGAGATCAAAGTATGTATCCTTCACATTTTTCATTTGAAAGGCTGAAAGTACTTGACTACGAAATGAAGGTGATTTTTCAGAATCTTCAGATAATGTTTTGTAATCAATAACATTTTTATTAGGATTTTTGTTAAACTTCTTGTAGTAATAAGCTACAGTTCCTTCTGGAATTCCCGTCTCTTCAGAAGTAACTCGTATAGTCTTACCCGTCACCCAT
>JAKLZG010000032.1 GCA_024256165.1 Candidatus Methylarchaceae archaeon HK02M2 | reverse complement strand
CCCCCACCCCTTATTGGAGTTATTGCATCTAATTCATCGAAAAATATTATACAAGGAGCTGCTTGCCTTGCCTTCCTAAAGACTTCCCTCACTCCCCTTTCTGACTCACCTACCCATTTAGATAATAACGCTGGACCTTTGATGCTGATAAAGTTGGCTTCACTCTCATTTGCCACTGCTTTTGCTAAAAGTGTCTTACCCGTGCCTGGAGGACCATACAATAGAATGCCTTTTGAAGGTGTTACATCAGCATAGTCAAATATTTCTCGATGCTTTAATGGCCATTCTATAGCTTCTTTCATCTCTTGCTTGATATCTTCTAATCCTCCTACATCATCCCACTTTATCATCGGAATTTCTACTAACACCTCACGCATTGCCGAAGGCTCGACTTCTTTCAATGCATTCTGAAAATCTTTCATTGTAACTGTGATTTTATTCAATATCTCTGCTGGGATGCTCACTTGCTCTAAATCTACCTCAGGAAGAATTCTACGTAATGTCCCTATAGCAGCCTCTTTACACAAGGCTTCTAGGTCTGCACCAACAAATCCATGAGTTATATCTGCAAGCTTATCAAGTTGGACATCATCTGTCAAGGGCATGCCTCTGGTATGAATTTGAAGTATCTCCAACCTGCCTTGACGGTCGGGTATACCGATTTCTATCTCCCTATCGAACCTGCCCGGTCTTCTTAATGCTGGGTCGATTGAATCTGGACGGTTTGTTGCTCCTATAACCACTACTTTACCTCGAGATTCTAAGCCGTCCATTAAAGCTAAAAGTTGAGAAACAATACGCTTTTCTACATCACCTGTTACTTCCTCTCTTTTAGGGGCGAGAGAATCGATTTCATCTATGAAGATTATGCTGGGGGAATTTTCTTGGGCTTGCTTGAATATATCCCTTAATCTCTCTTCACTCTCACCATAGAACTTGCTCATAATCTCAGGTCCACTTATCGAATTGAAGTTGGCATTCGTCTCGTTGGCAACTGCTTTAGCTAGTAAAGTCTTCCCCGTTCCTGGAGGTCCATGTAATAAGACTCCTTTGGGAGCTTCTACACCTAACCTCTCAAAGATTTCTGGATGTTTTAACGGAAGTTCTATCATCTCCCTCACTTTTTGAATCTCATGTCTTAATCCACCTATATCTTCATAGGACACCCTTGGGATAGCTTCTGGTACTGCCTTGACCATCTTTTCGCTTATTGTCACTTGAGTGTTCTCATCAATAAGGGCTGCATCGGCTATTGGGGTCACATTAGTAACAATCAAATCGATCTTTCGTCCCATTATGTTTATAACAACACTGTCCCCTCTTGTCAATACTCTTCCTTCTAATATCTGTCGAAGGTACTCTTCTCCACCAACAATTCGCAGAGGTTCGGTAGGGGCCAAAGTTATTTTTTGAGCAATTTTGGCTTCGGTTCTTCGTATGTTTACTTTATCATCAATTCCAGTTTTAGCGTTGTTTCGAATATAGCCGTCAATTCTAATCAAACCCTTTCCATAATCTTCTGGACGACCGAGCCAAAGTAATGAGTGAGTCTTTCTTTTTCCAACTATTTCTATAATATCACCAGAGGTCCACCCCATCTCGTCAACTATTTTTGGATCAACAACTGCAACACCCCTTCCTACATGTGTGGGGTAGGTCTCTGCGACTCTAAGAGTAATACTTGACATGACCTTCAACCTCTTTAAGCAAGTAATTGAATAAAAAAGTTTTATCATTTACTTATATTTATACGATATGAATTATTGAACCAGTTAAAAATCGATTCTTATTAAGACTTAAGCTCTCAGAACAATACATAAAGGTGGGTTCAGTTTAAAGGAAATCAAATGTCACGACTAATGGATATCGAGTTAGAACGGCTTAGAAAAGATACTTTTAAGATGGGTGAGCTTGCTAAAAAATCTGTAAAAGAGTCTATTCATGCTTTAAAGAATAAAGATGAAAAGCTAGCATCAAAGGTCATCGAAGGAGCCTCTGTTGTTGATATGTTGGAATTTGACATAGAGAATAAAGCTGTTGATCTAATCTTGTTGCAACAACCCATGGCTAAAGACCTCAGAATAATAGTGACTATACTAAAGATCATAACAGACCTTGATAGGATAAATGACCTTGCAAAGGACATTGCTGTTATAACATTACATATAGGTAAAGAGGCGTTTGTAAAACCTCTAATCGATATACCAAGAATGTCTGAGATAGCTCAGGAGATGATAACTGATTGTTTGATTGCCCTCTCACAGGAAAAAATTGATTCTCTGAAAGATTTTTCTGAGAGAGATGATTTAGTGGATGCACTCACGGATCAAGTCAGACGTGAATTGATAACGATTATGATTGAAAATCCTCGTTCAATTGCGCAGTCAAACCGTCTCCTCTTTGTGGCGTTACATTTAGAAAGAATAGCAGATCATGCATGCAACATAGGTTCGCGTATCTTTTACATGGTTACTGGTAAAAAAATAAAATTCGAATAATTTGTTTATCAAAAACAGTCAAATTTCCGGAATCACGATTTTATGTTCATTTTTTAACGATCCTTTCTTTCAAGGCTGGTAAACTTTGCCAAAGGGCGATAGTCATTACTATAAATATTATCCAATCTGGTATCCAATAGATAGGCATAACAGTAAAAAAAAGACCTAATGTAATAGCTGTTAAAGAAATTATCCATGTAAATTTAGGAACTCTTTCAGTATATAACATCCAACCCATGTAAAGGTTTAGAGAGCCTCCAACAAGAAGGAAGAGAGATATCTCTATAATAGCACTATAAATTAAGATTATAGAGAGAATCAGGTAGGTTCCACCTAATATATGCAAGTATGCTAAAGCATTCAAGGGTGATTTTATTATAGAAACTTTTTCTGAAAGCTTAAAACCGCAATTACCGCAAAAATTAAACTCATCTTGGTTCTTGAAACCACATTGCTTACATTTGACCAAAATAGCTCATCTTTTGTTTCATATATGATTGGTTTATTTAGACTTTATTGTCTAGATTTTTCTTACCTACTAAGCGGTAAAGATATATTATTGCTTCTGAAAGATATTTTTAATTAATCTTATTTCTTGAAGTGATTATGAATGGGAAAAAGAAAAGTCCTAAGTGAAGAGCAGTTAAAGGAACTTACCCTCCCTGGTGAAGGACAATTATTTGGTAGAGTCATCAAGCTTATGGGTGGCGATAATATTATGGTAAAATGTTCTGATGGTAAGTCAAGATTGGGGAGGATTAGAGGAAAGCTAAAGAGAAGAATATGGATACGTGAAAATGATGTTGTGATAATTGCTCCTTGGGACTTCAATGATGGGAGAGGTGATATACTCTGGAGATATACGCTTGCACAAGTGGATTGGTTAAAGGAAAAAGACTATGTCCCAAAAGAGCTATAGCATTGTTTAAAGTATCCGATACTTAATTTTTAAATGTATTATCGATCATGGAATTAGATGAGAAGACTCAAAAGAAGCTCTCACGAGTGATATCTAAGTATGAGAAGGAGAGCAGAGCCCTTAGAAAAGACTCCGATGATTATGAAGTTGTAGAAGAAGTTTTTGATAAAAAGACTTACATTACCTTACATCACCTTTTGAACTCTAAAGTAATAAAATGCTTGAATGGCGTTGTCAGCTCAGGGAAAGAAGCAAGAGTATATTGGGGACAAAGGGATGACGGTTCCTCAGTCGCAGTGAAAATTTATCTTACTGTGACGGTTGAGTTCAAAAAAAGATTGCCTTACATAGTTGGAGATCCACGTTTTAAAAAAGTGAAGCGTGGCTCACGTAACATTGTTGAGCTTTGGGCACAAAAGGAGTATAAGAACCTCATGACGGTTTATGATGCTGGTATTCCTGCACCTAGACCCTTAGCCATCAAAAAAAATGTACTTGTAATGGAGTTTATTGGTGAAGATGGAAGTCCCGCCCCTCTGCTTCACGAAGTTGATGCGAAACAGAATGATTATAGAAGAATTATCTCCTTGATTAAAAGACTTTTTAAAAATGCGAATTTGGTACATGCAGACTTATCCGAGTATAACATCTTCAAGTATGGTAGGCGCCTTATCCTCTTTGACTTTGGTTCTGCTGTTGACGTGAGGCACCCTTTTACAAAAGAGTTTCTAATAAGAGACATAACCAATGTGAATCGTTTCTTTAGTAAACGGGGTTTAAAGGTAGAACCTCTAGAAAGAGTATTGAAAAAGGTGGGTTATACTTGAGTTTTCAAAGAGTTTTGAAACTCCCACAAGATCGTATAGGAGTTTTAGTGGGAAAGAAAGGAGCTATAAAGAGTGAAATAGAACGTAGATGTGGCATAACTCTTTCTGTCAATAGTAAGAGCGGTGAAGTGACAATAGATTCAGGAAAAGATATTGGACGGTCCGAGACCTTCAAGGCAGTAGAGATCGTAATGGCAATAGGTAGAGGTTTCTCGCCTCAGAGGGCTTTCAAGCTTTTAGACGAAGATGTCGTTTTTAGCGTGGTCGATTTAAGAGATTATTCAGGTAAGTCTAACAGCTCTTTAAAGCGCATAAAGGGCAGGATTATTGGACTAGGAGGCAAGGGTAGAAAGACTATAGAAGAGCTTACTGGTACTTCTATTTCTGTCTTTGGTCACACTGCAAGTGTTATTGGTAAAGTTGATGAAGTTCGATCAGCCTTAGAAGCGATTGACATGCTTGCTTCAGGGAGTGTCCATAAGAGTGTGTACAATATGCTACAAAGAGAGAAGAGAAAAGCCAAAATTGATCGTATGAAACTTTGGGAAGAGTTTTAGTTTGATTTACGAAGGTGTTAAATTCTCTGAAATTTCTCCAAGTGAGTTCTTCTATAGGAATAGAGACCTTGCGGGATTCAGTAGTCCTTCCCGCGCATTATATTCAGCCATTAGAGAACTTTTTGAGAACAGTCTTGATGCATGTGAACTTTATGGTATAATCCCAGATGTCTTTGTCAGGGTAACTCCTCTAGACCTTTATACCAATGATTCAGACCCTAAAGCATATCTCATCAAGGTGCAGGATAATGGTCCTGGAATATCTCCTGAACATGTTCCAAAGGCTTTTGGCCAAGTCTTCTTTGGCTCAAAGTTTCAATTAAAGCAGTCAAGAGGTATGTTTGGCATGGGGGGAACCATGGCGATACTTTACGGTCAGATAACAACCAATAAACCTGTAAGTATAACTACATCGGTTGATGGGGTTCGAACCTTTACTTTTGACATACTTATCGACATACAAGAGAATGCTCCAGTTATTCTGAAGAAGTCTTCTCAGCCTATTGAAGGGCATACTGGTACTACAGTAAGATTAGCCTTAAATGGCGATTACCAAAGGGCATCTCAAAAAATCAGGGAATACTTTAAGCGGGCAGCTATGGTAACGCCTTATGCCAATATCACATTTGTTGAACCTTATGGGCGCTTCTTTATTTATGAGAGAGGGACAAAAAATATGCCAACCCCATCTAAAGAAACATTACTTCATCCTTATGGAATGGATGTAGAAGCTGTCCGTAGATTGATTAAACAATCAAAGGAAGAGACCATGGTCAAGTTCATGTCAAAGAATTTCCATCGAGTTGGTGATATAGTCGCAAAAAAGTTCCTTGATTACGTTGGTTTCGATAAAAACATGGATCCGAAGATTATATCGAATGATGATATTACAAAGTTCATTAGAGCTCTTCATGAGTACGATAATTTCCTACAGCCAGATGCAAGCTGTCTATCTCCTCTTGGGAAAGAAAATTTGGTAGTCGGTATTGAGAAAGAGTTAAAACCAGATTTCGTTGCTGTAGCTACTCGCCCTCCATCCGCCTACTCAGGTTTTCCTTTTATCGTAGAAGTTGGTCTGGCTTATGGGGGAAAAATCATTCCATCTGGTATAAAACTTTTTAGATTTGCTAACAGAATTCCTCTACTTTATGATGAAGCAAGCGATGTCTCATCTAAAGTCATAAATGAGATTGATTGGAAACGCTATAAAGTACCACAGAATGCCCCGATAGCCATTATAACTCATATATGCTCCACGAGGATACCCTATAAGACTGTAGGGAAGGAGTATTTAGCAGATAGACCCGAGTTAGAAAGAGAATTAAAAAACGCCATAAGGGAAACACTTAGGAAACTTCGACTATACCTTTCGAAAAAAAATTCAATTGCGATGGTTAAGAGAAAGTTTGATATCTATAATAAATATCTCCCATTAATAGCGAAGTTTTCAACAGAACTATCGGGTGCAAAGCGCTTACCACGCTATGATAAACTGCTAAATCGGAAACCGATTTAAAGAGATCAAGGAGATAATTGAAATTTAATTGCTACTATCTCCCAAAAATATGCTTATTTTCTTCCTGATTATATGAATTAAGAATTCAATCTATCATTTCAACTTCGAAGTCGAATGCAGAAGTCGACTTTGCCATAACCCCTAATACTTCAATAAGCATATTTCCTAGATATACTTTATCTACCCATGAAGATTTTGGTTTAAACTTTATTTTGAAAGATATTTCTTGCTCCAATTTGCACTCCACTCAAAATAGTTATAATATTTTTTAAATATGAACCTTAAAATTCATTTGAAGTTCGAAGAAATATGGGACTTAAAGAAGCAGATAGGTTTCTGAAATGATCGAACTCTTTTAAGTAAGTGATGTTTTTTAAAGATCAAACTGTAGATGGTAATGCATATAATATATTTTTGAGTTTGAAGTCGGCTGATGATATCTCCATCTATATCATCAGGGCATCATTATATGTCCTTATGTTTTAGTATCATCCCTCTCACCTAAGTATGTTAATACTTTCTTCAAGTCGGTTGTTGGATAATTGCAGGAGAAGTTTTTACAAACATAGACTGTGGTTTTGCCATCTATGGTTTTCATACCCTTAGTATATTCTGCCAAATTTTCTAGGCTTGTGTCGTTTTCCTTCTTGATCAAGATCACTTTATTGGGGATTAACCTTGTCCTTATGACTTGTAGTATATTTTTAGTTACTTTAGAACAAAGATTGCCTACAACAACTATCTCGTATGTTTGCCCTAAAATGAAGTCAAGTGCTACCAAGAACATAGTATTTTGGGAGGATGTGCCCTCTATATGTGATGAGAAAGCTCTTTTTAATGCTTCAGCCCTTTCTTCGTAATGAATTTTTCCGGTTATACGTGCAAGTCTAATCAGATTTAGTAACACTATAGAGTTGCCTGAAGGGATAGCCCCATCGTGAAACTCTTTATTATCGATTAGAAGTTTTTCACCGTCTTTAGGAGTGAACAAGAAGCCGCCATTGTTTTTATCCCAAAAATGCTTTATCATGTCATCTTGGAGACTTAATGCTTCCTCAAGATACTTTATTTTAAAAGTGGCTTCATAGAGCTCAATCAAACCCCATATTAGAAAAGCATAATCATTCAGATTACCATTTATTGTTGCCTCTCCATCTCTATACCTATGCATGAGTCTTCCGTCAGCTGTCTGCAATTTCTCAAAGAGAAACTCGACTGTCTTCTCAGCAACCTCCACATATTTTAGCGAACCAAATGCTTGTCCACCTTTGGCAAGTGCTGCTATCATGAGACCATTCCAATCAGTTAAAATTTTATCGTCTTTCGAAGGATGAATCCTCTCTTCCCTAGCCTTAAAAAGTATCTGTCTGGCCTCCTCTAAAATATACATTAGTTCTTTGATATTCATTCCCAGCTTAACTGATAATTCCTGTAGAGGCACTTTCAGGTGTAGAATATTTTTTCCAGTTTTACCATGATGAACTTCATCAGGATAGTTCCCCTCTTTCGAAATATTAAAAACTTTGATGATTATGTCAGCTTTCTCACCTAGCGTTTCCCTGATTTCCGTCTCTGTCCACACGTAAAATTTGCCTTCTTCACCCTCACTATCCGCGTCTTCAGCTGAAAAGAAACCTCCTTCAGGGTTTGTCATGTTCCTCAAGGTATATTCGAAAATTTCTTCTGCCGTTGTCTGATACTCTTTTTTCCCCGTTGCCTGATAGGCCTCTATGTAAGCAATAGAGATCAACGCCTGATCATAAAGCATTTTCTCAAAGTGTGGAACAAGCCATTTTGAATCCGTAGAATACCTATGAAAACCAAATCCCACGTGATCGAAAAGTCCGCCCAGCCTCATCTTTTGCAAGGTTTTCTCAACCATTTCGAGTACTTGTCGTGTGCCTTTCCTCTTCCAAAATCTAAGGAGAAACATGAGATTATGAGGAGATGGAAACTTGGGTCTAGTGCCAAATCCAGCATTGGTTTGATCAAAGCTGTCGAGTAATCTTATGAAAGCCTCGTCCAAGACAATTTCGGTTAGATCTTCTTCCGGTTGCTTTGCTTTGACCCAGTCTGTTAAATGTTCTGTTACTTTATTAGCTGTCCCAACAAGTTTGCTTCTATCATTCTTCCATAATTCCACGATATTTTTGAGCAAATCAAGGAGACCTATCATTCCACTTCTAGTCTTTTTCGGAAAATAGGTACCTGCCAAGAACGGTTTCTTTTGAGGCGTCATGATTATTGTAAGAGGCCAACCTCCACTACCAGTAATCAACATACATGCTTTCATGTAGATACTGTCTATATCTGGTCTTTCTTCTCTGTCAACTTTTATAGAAACAAAGTTATCGTTCAAAATCTTTGCAATTTCTTCATCTTCAAATGATTCTCTCGCCATTACGTGGCACCAGTGGCAAGTCGAGTAGCCGATGGAAAGAAAAATGGGAATGTCCTCTTTCTGTGCTGTCTCAAACGCTTCTTCAATCCAAGGATACCAGTTAACCGGATTTTGGGCATGTTGCAATAAGTAAGGGCTTTTCTCGTTTACTAGCCGGTTAGTCTTTATCACAGTATCCGACATTGTCTTCACTAAGCTTCTATCAGGCTATTAGACTTTATAAAAAGAGATGGATAATTTAATAATATTTTGAGATGTATAAGATGTTGTTAACCAATCATAAAGATTTATGAGATGTTGTTATTCAAATATGGGGATGGTCAAAAAAAGCTCTAAGAGAGATATAACTAGTTCTAGAAAGAAAAAGATCAGAAAGCTCTTCAAAGATCTAGGCACAAAAGTATACTCTGAGATAGATAAGGGCACTTTTCCAGAGATAACCTTCTCCCGTAGATCTGTAAAAAACATAATCTATGACAAAAATCTGAGGCAGTACATTCTCGGTCAAGATTCTGTTAAGAGGTTATCACAGAATATAAAGCATATCCGTCCCTTCACACAATTGATCTGGCTGGCGTTCTTCGTCAACAAGCTGGTCGATCAAAGTAAGACAAGTACTCTCAGAGATGTCTTCTACTCTGCTCAAGCCTATGACATGGAGTTCGTCGATCAGGCAGAATCTAATGAGATTATTACTGATCTCGAAGTAGTTCTGTCTAAAGCTAGAGAGGACTTCAATGTCTATCCCGAAGAGCGTTCAGCAATATTTGGCGATCTTACGATAGAATACACTGTGCCAGGATATGAGGGAAATAGATTGAACTTAGCTTCCCATCCAGATGGGTATTTAATTGGACCGAGCTTGAGCACCTCTGACTTTACAGATACATCCGCCGAGATGGTATTGGCTGTAGAAAAGGGTGGTTTATTTTCTAGATTCGTTGAAGAGAGGGTGCATAAAAGGTACAAAGCGCTGATAATAAATACTTCAGGTCAGCCTCCTCGCTCTACAAGGTATATGCTGAGAAGATTAAATCAAGAGTTAGGTCTACCGATATACATTCTTACTGATGCTGACCCGTATGGGGAGCATATAGCCATGGTAATAATCTCAGGCTCTGCGAACGCTGCTCATCTAAGAGAGTTGACAGTTCCTACAGGCAAGTGGATAGGGGTTTGGGGAAGTGATATAAAAAAGTACAAACTCCCAAGTGATCCATTAAGAGATGTGGATATCAAACGTGTTTATGAGCTTAAAAAAGACCCCAGGTATACAGGAGGTATATGGCAAAAGGAGCTTGATGTGTTCTTAAAGATAAAAAGAAAGAGCGAACTCGAAGCCTTTGCAAAGTACGGTTTGACTGCAATAACAGATAGATATCTGCCTGAGAAGTTAGAAATTGCACAAAGCCTCTAATCTCTTAAATAATATTTTTTACTTGTTCAATTACTAGTCCTAATAAAGTTCGATCCAATATCGATGATATTTATTTTAATTCAAATGGTTCTCCTTACATTATCAGCTGCAATTATATTTAGTAAATATTTAATTGGCATTAGTTATCGGTCTTCTTACTTTCAGTTCTGGAGTGTTACCTGCATTGGTTAGTCACATCATTGACTAGAATATATTATTGATTTCATTAGGATTGTTTATAAAAAGGTAAGAAAGTGTAAACTTATTTAAAGGAAAATATAGGTATAGAGCTGAGTTGAGGACTTCTAAAACCACCGAAACAAGGATCAATATATTTATCCGAATCATAGGATTGATATTCCTACTTGTAGGTATATTATTGGCGTACTTTACAGCAACTACTCCTATCGTACCTCAGATATCCCCTGTATACTACCTAGTTTCACTCCTTTGCATAATTTCTGGTTTGGTCGCACTCATTTC
>JAKLZG010000031.1 GCA_024256165.1 Candidatus Methylarchaceae archaeon HK02M2 | reverse complement strand
TTCTCTTATCCCCTTCAAGAAGCCCTCTTCCTAGATGCACATCGTCTATATGTTTACTTAAGGTTTCAGAGTCAGGAAATTTCGAATCACACCAAGGACATCTTATCTCTTCTTCTACCAATTTTTTACCCCTCAATGAATTTATTGTTAGATATTTAAGTTAAATTTATTTAGAAATTGAAATAGGTTAGATTCTGAAGACCTTCCTTAAATCGAATCAATTCTTCTATCTGTCTTAACCTTCCTTTAGTTGCTTTCGCCAATTCTCTTCTAAAGAATAAATCTATTTTATTATTCTTCCCTTGTAAAATTATGATGGCCTTTTTTGTCAACGCTCTTCCCTTCCTGTCAAGATCAAGAAGTAGGATAACCTTACTATATTTTTCAGATTCAGAAGCTAGTTCAGTCAATTTTCGATTATGACATAGTAAAAACAGATTCCCTTTGAACCCTATAGAATTGAGCGCTTCTGCGTCATGCTGCCCTTCAACTACAACCAATGCTCCATGCTTACATTCATCATTTAACTTACGCACAAATAAGGATAGGGCATGAAGTGTCTCTTCGTCTTTTGCCTCTCTCATAATTTATTACCTTATGAAAAGAACAAGTAAGATTGTTTACCACATTCTTAAATAAATATTATCCCAATTAAATTTAATCTAATAAAATTAGATTGTACCCCGTCTCTGACAGCTATGATTCATCGCTAGGCTCAAATACCTGCCTTATCATGCTTCTCTACCGGGGTAGGCCCCTGTCTGTCGCCCGCCTGGGTAAACCCTACACATCATCTTTTGTCAGTCAGGGCCGTCAACGAGCTTTAGGACAGGAGCAATTGAATAATATTATTTCCTTTAGGTTAAGCTTTTCGTTCGATTATATCTAAGATTTTACTCAAATCAACTTCATAGACTGTTACTGGATTTCTAAGTCGAAAGTTTTCTAATACTACGGGAGCAATCTCACCTATTATCCCTAGCTTGAACTTTCCAGATCTAACTATCGCTGCTCTACCTAGGATGAAGGAAGGATGGAATGTTGGAATAGTATCGACTTTCAGATCAAATGTCTGAGAAAAGAGTGAGACAAGACTCGATTTTGCCTCAGTATAATTCGCTGTTGAGTGAGATATGGCAGTTGCAAGATGATAGACCTCTCTGATTCCGGTAGAAGCTCTAGCATCCTTTACAAATACTTTTGATATTTCGAATATCTTTTGAGGATATTCCTCATGTATATTCTTAGATAATACCAACAATAATGAAGGGAAGAGAATGTCTCTGAGTAGTTCAAGTTCGAGGGATTTCGGGTTCTCCACTTTAACTATAGTTCTGGGCTTTCTGTTGGTAAACTCATGAAGAACCTTCTTGCTCACTAAGTTGTAGTTCATAACCTCTATATAACCTAAACCTACCATGACTTCCCTAGCTGATCCCATCAATGACAGAGTCTCATCGGGCTTGCCTGCATTTTTCGATGTGATCAAAGTTGGAGATAACCTATCAAAACCATAACCATAGGCTACCTCTTCAACTAAGTCTACTAGGTGCAAGATATCGACACGGTACCTTGGTATAATGGCGATAAGCTTTCTATCTTCTGATAATACGCTTATTCTGCTTTTCTCTAGACTCTCTGAAACCTCTTGTTCTGTGAGGTTTAACCCAAGTAGATCGTTTGCCAACTTAATATCAACTTCCATCTTCTGGGAGCTCATATCAGGTGTTGTTCTGACGGAGTTACCGAGACTAACCTTGACAGACTCCAGTTGAGCTCCGGCATCGTTCAGAGTAGCTGCCAAGATTGCCAGAGCATCCTCAGCTGTCCCTATATCGGTCGCTGTTATTTCGATGAATAGATTACTTGTATACATAGTCAATTTTGTCAGTTCTCCGTTTATGATAGGAGGGAACGAGAGTACATTATCAAAAGAGTCGATCAAGATTGGGTATCGATCAAAGTCAGATAATATGTGACCGTACTCCTTGCCTACATCAGTCCTTTTTAGTATCTCTCCAATATTCATCTCTTCCTCATGATCTAATGGAACGAATTTGAAGTCTGAAGGGACTGTGGTATACCTTATGGGAGGGGTGATGACATCTAAATTGTGAATCCCGATAGACATTTTACGCCTATGCCTACCTATACCATTATGAAGGTCTTCTTGCATAGAGATGATCTCTTCTATCAGTTCATCATCCAAGACCAAGCCCTTTGCAACAAGGCTGACAACAATGGGCCTGACTTTTTGTGTTGACTCATCGACGATGAGATTAACCTCTCCTTTTTTTACTGAGTAAGATGGCGCACCCTTTTCAAAGCCAAAGAGACCGTTCAAAGACCGAGCCACACCGTAGCTGGTTGAAAAGTCGGGTCTATTGGGATTATATTCGACCTTCATGTATTCGTCTGTAACCTCTTCAAGGGTGATGCCGAGGTATGGTATTTTATCTACCAATTCCTTTTTAGATACATCAGCCTTGATCAAGGCCTTTAGTTTATCATAAGTTAATTCGATTACAGGCATAAAGGTACCTTCCTAAGCCAACCTAAGTTGTTCTCATAGAGCTCTCTTATGTCTTCTATATGTAATCTAGTCATTATTAGGCGTTCTAAACCTCCCCCCCATGCCAAAACTGGGTTCTTAACTCCTAAGGGAAGAGTTACTTCAGGTCTGAAGATACCCATGCCACAAAGTTCCATCCAACCAAAGTCCTCTACATATACGATAGACTGTAAAGATGGTTCAGTATATGGAAAGTAAGTTGGCCAAAATTTTACCTTCTTCAAGCCCAGTATTTTATAAAACTCGCTTAGTACACCCATGAGATCACGTAATGTAACCTTCCTACCCATCACGATTCCTTCAATCTGATGAAGTTCAGCAAGATGCTTAGTGTCGAGCTTCTCATTTCTAAAGACTTTATCGACCGAGAAGACTTTGGCTTCAGACGCTCTGGTATCGGCAAGATATTTTACTGTGACTGCAGTTGTGTGGGTCCTAAGGACAAGTCTTTTTGATTCGTCCAACTTCCAATCATAACCCCATCCTTTAGATCCTGTATCTCCACCATCAGTGTGAGTTCTTGAGACATTTTCTATCAGATCTAGGCTACTTGTCTTTGTATCTTTTATATTAGGTATATAGAATGTATCTTGCATATCCCTAGCTGGATGGTCTTGGGGTACGAATAAAGCATCAAAGTTCCAAAAAGCAGGTTGAATTATAGGACCTACTATCTCTTCGAATCCAAGGGAAATGAAGGCTTCTTTAACCTCGTCAATAAAACGTTGGACAGGATGCTTTTTACCAGGGTAGCTTGTTGGAGCAATTGCCTCAACATCAAAAGGTCTAAGTTTGAGCTCCCTCCATCTACCACTTATTATCAACTCGGGTGTGAGATTATCAATTTGTTTGACTTCTTTTACAGTCTCGGCAGTCTCCCTACCAAGATCTGTAAGCATAATAAAGATCGTCTTAACCGGTCTTTTCGTAAAATAACCTGGCCTCTTGATCAATTCACTAAGAGCTACCCTTTCTTGCTCTTTGAATTCGTCTAAGAAAAATTTCTTTTTCGCTACAAACATCCCCAATAAGGATTCTTCAGAAGAAATCTTGTCAGATGTCAACTTTACAGTTTTCTTCCTATTATCCGTATCTATCCAGCCTCTTGATCTAGCATGACCAAAAGCAGCAGAGAACTCTTGTGGGGTTGAATCGAAGGCTTTGCTCAGCTCATCTAGTTTTACTTCTTTACCAAGTTTTTTCAATACTTCGACCAGACGCCTTTCCGGCAGGCCATGCTCTATTGCCCGCTTCCCTTCCTCAGCAATTTCGATTATATATCGGGTTGTCGTCTTAACCTCTACCATGTTTTTTGATCTTAACCACTCTATAGCCCTCCTAGCTTGATCAAGAGTCATATCGGCTTTAATAGCTACATCTTCGAGTAAACCTCCGCCATTCTTAGCCAGTGATAAGACAAGTTTCCTCTCTAGCGAATGTAACGGTTTCAACTCACTAACTTCAAATTGGACTAAAACAGTTTTTTAAGGGTTGTCATGTATCAAAATCTTTGAGGATATCGAGGTTTCTATTTTTTCATCCTGTAACTCTATTCTATGAAGGATCCCTCAAGATGAAATCATCAATTATATCTCTTGCCTTCTCTCTTTTTTTCTGGTGCTCAATGAGAAAAGACCTGACCTTTTCTGCTAACCTTTGTTTATCATCCCCGCAGATTAGACAACCATTCTTGCAGTTTTCGTAAATTTCAGCCATCTTCTTCTCATCCCACTCAAATAAGATACTGTAGTAATGGTAAATTGGACAGATTTCTGGATTGCCACCTTTCTCTTTCTGCTCTTTTATTGTTGCCTGTCCACCCGTAAAAGCATTCATTATCTTACTTTCGGCCAACTCTGGTGAATCTACAGTGAATATCGCAGACTCTGGCTCACTTGCACTCATCTTTCCTCCCTTCATGAGGCTCGGGAAGAACTTTGAATGTATCTCTGCAGGTTTGTAGAAACTCAATTTTGGTGCTACATCACGAGCGACTCTCCAATAAACGGATTGATCTATAGCTGCAGGTATCAAACACGGGGTGTTCTTCCCTTTAAGTACCGATGGGAAGAAGCAAGGAGCAGCTTGTATTGAAGGGAAGAAGATCAACCCGATATTCGTACTTACATCAAATCCAAAGGCAGCTTTCACTGTTGAAAAGGTTACATGCTTGGCAAATTTTGTGGCTATCTTGTAAAGAGTTTTTGCATATTCTGTGTCTATGAAGATGAAGGTTTTTTTTGGATCAAATCCACAAGCGATAACATCCAAAGCATTCTCATATGCATAACCTGTAGCCTCATCAAGGCTCAACTTTGGATCATGAAGGAACTTCTCATCATCTGTCATTTGAAAGTATAGTTCTACATCGAACTCTTCTTGAAGGTACTTGGTGAATATCCATGGTATCAGGTGACCAAGATGTGTGTGACCTGAAGGACCACGACCAGTGTACAGAAAGAATTTTTCTCCTGCTTCATATCTATTTAAAATCCAGTCGAAATCTCTATGAGAGAAAAAGATCTTCCTCTTTAATAGAGGGTGCAAATCGCCTGTATGCTTTCTGATTCTTTCAAGAATTTCATCTGTTATGATCGATGTTCCAAAATCTCTTATTAGCTTTTCATAGTCTACCTCTCCCCTAACTTCCCAAGGAGTTACAACAAATTCTCGTTCATCTTGTGACATATCGATCCTTCCAAATTAACAGTTTCAAATCTGATCTTTACAATATCCATTCGCTTTACCGAGCACTTAATAATATTTTCCAAAGATTGTAAGGTTTAATGTGATTTTATTATATGTCCTTCTACGTCTATCTCACCAGACTTGATTCGAGTCGATGAGATTGGCAGACCATCATCTGCTAAAACAGTATCGATTATAATTATCTTCAACGGTTTCAAGCCTTTATCTATTCGCAATTCATTGGCCATTTCTGCCTTGCTGGCTGTCTCTTCACTTACAACTATCGCATCGATATTTGCTTTGGTTGCAATGGGTCCAAAGTAATCTTCTAATACGCATATCTTATATCTATTAGGAAATTCGGAATCCAGAAATTTTTTCAGAAGCTTAACCCGTAAAGGAAGATCATGATTTAAGTTCTTACCTAATCTTCTTGCAAAGTTATCTGATGAAACTCCAATAATAATCGATTTCCCATTATTAAATGCAACTCTCAGCAAGACCCTGTGTCCGAGGTGAAGGTTATCGAATGTACCTCCTACTGCGACTTTCTTATACTTGAAAGTCATCTATTTCCACAATATTTTTAAAATTTTAAAAATCAGATATAAACGGTTCTGTAGGTAATTGTTGTGAACGTTCCTCAAGATTACTTCAAAGCTGGCAGAATAGCCTCCAGAGTTTGTAAGGAGATGGTAAAAAAAGTCTCCAAAGGAAACAAAGTCCTTGACATATGCAATAATGTTGAGAATATGATAAAAAGGCTAGGGGGAGATCCAGCATTTCCATGTAATGTGTGCATCAATAATGTCGCCGCTCATTATACTGCCGAGACGGATGATGAGAGTGTAATTCATGATGGAGATGTTGTGAAGATAGATGTAGGCGTTCATGTAAATGGTTATATTGCTGATACAGCTTTTACGATATCCTTTAACCCTGATTATGATGAATTAGTGATGGCTACTAAGGATGTTTTGTATGAAGCAATAAGTATGATACGTGGGGGCGTAAAGGTTGGTGATATAGGGCGTGTGATTGAAAATGGTGCTCGTAAAAGGGGTTTTCAACCAATCTCAAACCTTAGTGGCCATCTTTTAAAGCAGTACTGTATTCATGGAGGTATTTCGATACCTAATGTATGGGTCGCCAATACTCCATCTTTAAGGGCTTATGAAGTATATGCAATTGAACCTTTCTTGACAACTTTGGATGGAACAGGTATGGTCAAGGATGATAAACGAAAAATGATTTACTCGTTGATCGGTAGGAAAAAAATCGGCGATAAGAATTTAGACTTCTTGACAGAGGAAATATGGAGGCGCTTCAAGACCCTGCCTTTTGCTAATAGATGGTTGACAGATGTAATTGAAAAAGATGAGATAAAAAAAATGATAACAAAACTTGTTGAGAATAAAATATTGAGAGGATACCCAGTTCTATTGGAGGCTTCGGGAAAGTATGTGGCTCAATTTGAGAAGACTGTAGTCCCTACCGAGAGTGGAGCTATGGTCACAACTGATTATTAAGGAAGCATATAAAATATAAGGATAAAAAACTCCTAAGTTGGATTAGACCAACAAAGAGATAATGATGGGCCGGTAGTCCAGTCTGGTAGTGATGCCTCGTTGGCATCGAGGAGGTCGTGGGTTCGAATCCCACCCGGTCCACCTATGACAACTAACCCAAGTTTTTGTTTACCTCTTTTTCTCTTGTTTTTTCTGTTCTCTTATTTCGATTCCTTGAACCCTAACCCCCTATAC
>JAKLZG010000030.1 GCA_024256165.1 Candidatus Methylarchaceae archaeon HK02M2 | reverse complement strand
GTTTATTTGTATCAACATTTACGCTATTTTCGGTACTTCCTCCATAAATTTTCTTGCGGTCTAAGAGTATTCCTACTTGGGTTTTATCCTTGAATTTTACAGTTATATCTGTATCACCATATACAGAAACTTCCTCGACTTCATCCTGCTCCTCAAGCCATTTCTTTAAGTCGGTGGATTGTTTTTTAACGTCGTAACCTCCCTTTTTTAAAGTGCTAATTTTTGCATAAGCATCTTTAATGACACGGTCCTTTCTACTAGCTTCAATTTTAATTTCATTCATCTCATATTCCACTTAATTTAAAAGACGCGATAAAGTTAAAAAGACTTTCTAACTGATGGACACACTATTAATATTTTACATGTAAAGTATCGGTATGGTAAAATATCTATCTCTTCTTTATATGTAATTGATAGAAGTATTTAATAATAGTTAATATATTTATAAAAATCTTCAAAAAATCTTAAATTGGTAATTGAAATAAATGTATTTATGCTTTATCTTTAAAATCTCCTATCTTTGATTCATTCTCTCTATCAGGAAGTGAGTTGATCCATTCTGCCAACGCCAGAGTAGATTCCACTAACCCTTATCCTTCTATCACTAATCTTTCCTGTTGCAGGAGTCCCATTTCTCTTCATTTTCCTGACGCTATAGCCGTTGATCTTTACTCCTAACTTTTCAGTATAAAAGGGACCGTTCCCTTCAGAAAATTCTTTATCTTCCTTTTCATCTAGTTTTTAGCAAGGACTTGAGATCTTTAGCATCAGTCGTAGATAAGCTGATCTCATATTCATCAATCTTTATGGTTGCCTTATCTAAAGGTATGGCTTCCAGATTATAGTATTTATCTTTGTAGAGAACCTTTTTACAAAATGGTTATTCTATCAATAGCTGGAAGTTTTTTATGAGATAGCCTTCTTTTTGGCATACAAAATTACATGATGATCATTCCTCGGAATATCCAATCAGATAACCACCAAAGCCAAGTGCCCAGATTAGAGTAGGGTATGCAATCATGCGTTCCATCCCCCCCTTATCTAAACCGAGAAAAGTACCGGAACCATAGAGGGCTATCGCTATTAGTGAAATCGCTCCTAATAGAACAGAAAAGTAAGTGAAAGGTAGTTTCTGTAATTTGTATGACATGATAGCAGATAGTCCCCCGAATCCGAAAGCAATAAGGGCAAAGATGGGGTGTATTATTCTGACAGTCTCGGGGAACAATCCCACCCCCATGGCACCGAGGCCCGTTAGGGTAAAAAGGAAAGAAAGAAGTCTAGAACCGAATGAACGATGAATGAAGTATGCAGTAGCTACAATAAAAACGCCAAGCAAGAACACGGATGAATTGAAGATGAGAGAGGTAGGTCCAACGCCCAGGTCACTTATGAAATTTTTTGAGACATTGTAACCTGGGTACAATATTTCTGCTATGATCAATCCAAAAAGAAACTGAACACTACCAACAAATAGAAGCGCCCCAGCCACCGTTCTATTGTCGTACTTCATAATGTAAGTTAACTGTTTCGATTTTATTAACTTATCGTGAGTTGGAACTAGAATTCTTTCTGTCCAGCATCTAAGATCACTCACCTCTCCAACCCCATAGTCCCATGAGAACTAGGGGCAAGCCGACGTAGAGGTGGCTGAAGTATTCGTCCGCCCAATCTAAGCCGAGCTTCGAGTAATCGAAGGATATAGCGTGATGGAATAAAGAGTCGATGATTAGGAATAAGCCGATTATGATTAATACCAATGATAGGTATTTGGCCTTAGCTATGCTTCTTGACATGTGTTTAGACCCCCGACGAGCGTTGTTACCTTTCCTTTTATCATTATAGATTCTCTTTACCACAAAGCCGAAGGGAAAGCCTGAAACCACTTTGGAGAGGGGAAGCAAGTTCACCTTCAAGAGGGAGCTCATGAAAGCGCCGTACACCAGGGAGGCTACGAACTGCAGGGAGAGCATGAACGCAAGAACGGCGAACGTCATAAAGACCACTGCCACACAGGATGCCTTTGGGAGCCTGGCCATTTTGAAGGTGTAGGGCATATAGGTGTGCCATATTCTGTCGAACTGGAACTCGCCCTCTATGTGGAAGACGATCTCGACATAGAGTTGTTTTTCTATGAAATTCTTCTAAATTCTTCGATTTACAATGCAGTCCTAAAACTTTTTTTATCCCTCTTACAAATTATTTGAGCTACATTCCTTCCACTAGTTAAAGCCATAGGTAACCCACCGTCACCAACCCATTGACCACACATGTAAAAATTCATAAGACCTTCTATTTCCTTTTTGATTGTTTTCGTAATAAAGACTTCTGGATCTTGCCATCCTATCGTACTGCCTTTCCAGTTGTTCGTATATCTTGCATATGTTGCAGGAGTTGCAATATCGCAAACTTCAACATTTGATTCTATATTGCCGAAACGCTTTTCCAGAAACAGGATGACATCTTTGGCAATATGTTCCTTTTTTTCATTATACTTATTTTTATCAGTCTTTCTCAGGTTTATCCAATATTCAGGATTTTTACAATCGAGCATCAAGGTTAAAACAGTCTTTCCAGGTTCTGCAGCCGAAGGGTCAAAATTATGTATCGTGACTGCAATTTCATTCATTTGTGTTTTATCATCTATGATCAATGGCTCTTCGAGAGGGAAAAACAACCAAGGTTTGTAAGATTCATCTTCAAAGGTCCTAGATACGCCAATGGAAACATAGACTGTTGAAGTCTGGGGCTCAAACTTTTCGTTATAATATAGATCCAATATATTTTTATCTTTATATTTTTCTTCTAGCATCTCAAAAATCGTATAGTGCCCATCTGCTGCGGATACAACGATATCTGTATTATGTTTCTCACCGTTCTCTAATTCTATTCCGCATGCCACGTTATCCTTTACGATAATCTTTGTAACTTTTGAACGATAATGAATCTTGCCACCATTATTCAAGTACTTTTTCTCCATCAAATCAACAATCTTCAACGATCCGCCCACAGGATAACCCGCACCATTTTTGTGAAACCATACAAAAGTCATAAGTACAATCATCACCGGAATTTTGGGGTGAAATGCAATTGTAAAAATCTTCTTGAGTAACGGATTCCTAAATTTATGGGCATAATCTTCATTATTCAAACTAATCCATTTTTTGAGACTTCTCATCTTTGGTAATATCTTAAAGATCATCTTAATCTTATCAAAGAAGTTCATCACTTCTGGGGCTTTTTCTATCGGCGGTTCAAAATGAATGAAGGTTTTAACTCCATTAATGAATTCATCAATAGCTTTTGCATCTTCAGGAGCGATTTCTTTCATTTCTTTCTCTAATCTGTCAACATTTGCGAATGCTCTAAAACGTTTACCGTCTTCATCTTCAAGCGAACAATATTCCTCATAATCTACGATCTTCAACTCTTTCATATCGATTAGTTCATTCCAAAATTTATAGTAATTAACAGAAGGACTAGAACCCACCAACCAATGAACGCAACCGTCGATAGTGTAACCCTTTCTTCTCCATCCCGTACATAAACCACCCGGTTTAGTGTGAAGCTCGAAGATTTCGGTATCATACCCATTCATCTGCAAATAATTGGCAGCAGATAGACCGGCTATTCCTGCGCCAATGATTATTACCTTCTTCTTTTCCAGATTTTCTCACCGTTTGTTATGATTATCCGTTTTAAAGCATTATATTTCTATAGTGCACGCCTTAACCTTTTGGGCGAATAATTACCATTGATAAATTTTTTGCGTAGGTTTCTAGTTGATCGCGTTTGGGTTTTGAGGGGAGTCCTTCTATTTGAAATATCATACCCATTACTTTGGGGTGTCTTCTTATGCGGAGTTCTAAAAAGTCTGCAATGCGTGAGGTGTCGCTGATGGGCTCAGCCATCCCCTCGAACTGCTTGGATCCTACACGTACTTCAACGTAGGGGTTATTGATTACGTTGCGGAACCAGTCTGATTTTGAACCCCGCATCGAGCCAACGTAGTAGAGGCCTTCTATTTCCTCGTACTGGAGAGGTGTGACACGTGGGAGGCCTGTTTTTCGGCCTTTTGTCTTTAGCAGGAGTACCATCTTACCTATGAGAGGTCCAAAACCGATAGAATACAGTAGTTTAATGAATCGGTTGGGTGTTGGGAAGTTGAATTTTTCGGGCATTTCTGTTTAATTAGGATGGCCTCCATATGATAGCCAATATGCCTCCAGCCAATCCTAAAGCAGCACCCAAGATTAAACCGCCCATGCCGAAAAGGCTTAGAGCCGAAAAGATTACTATGACGATTCCCCATGCTAGATGCTCTTTAGGTCTGGCGTAAAGCATACTCGAACCTAACAAGATAAGGATTCCAGAAGATAGTCCTATTATGGAGAAGACCATGAATGATGCATCTGTAAAGCCAATCCCATGCATCGTATCCTCCCAACTATGCATCCAGTCATCCATCATCCCGAAGGGCATGTGCCCCCAGTGTTCTATTCCACCCGACATCCATATCCACCCCATCGTTCCTCCAATTAAGATCAAGATTCCTGCTGTAAGGGATAACGCAAAGGGCAACATGGGCTTCTCTTTTGTACTCAATTCAAATTACAATAATCTATTAGATGTACAAGTATTTATGATTAGCATATTCTTTAGTCAAATTAATATTGAGAGTTGAGTCGGATGAGCGAGTGGATGTTATCATAAAGGTCGAATTTGATAAGAAGAGATACCTTAAGGATGCTACAACTTCTTGGAAGACCTATCCGGTGTGATGCGCATAGGAAGCCTTGAAATTTCTATCGTGGGTAAAGAGAATATAATCTGGAACTATATCCACCTTAAATTGGACCTTCTATTCAATTTTTTATTATAAAACGCCAATCATCAATCCATACAATAGACCAAACATTATGCTAAAGGCCAAGGCGATGGCTGCGTAACTTAAAACGACCTTCCACTTCACTATCCTTGAGGTTGCTATCATGTTCGGTATATCATATGGTTGCCCCATCAACCATGATAGTAATGCTGCTTGGGACATTCCTAAGTCCAACAAACCCTTTCCAAGTACGATCTCTACAAGAGTCGGGGTATAGAGTGGGCCGCCGATGACAGAGGCCAAAAGCACCCCACCTACACCTGTCAAATAGCTTGAGACGACTTCTTCTGGCACAAAGGCTGATACATAACTTACAGCTATAAGTCCAAAAAAGAAGAAAGGTAGTATCTTCTTTCCTAGATACCATCCAAACTTCAAGGCAGACCATAGCCTCTCGTCTAGTGGAGGCTTAACGATCTCGATGGAAGTATTTTGTGCCACATCAACTTTGTGTTCATTTTCTACCTTCTTTCCCCAGGCTGTTTTTGATATCAACAAACCAGCTACTATCGCAACAACAAGAGAAGCAATTATTCTCACTACGGCTATCTCCCAAGAAATTATCTCTCCAGTCAGTATGATGGTTAGGATGTTTGCGGCTGGAGCCATAAGAAGGAAAGATATAGCTGGTCCAATTCCAGCTCCAGCGTAGAGTACGCCAGCAAAAAGGGGGACCATGGTGCATGAGCAGACGGTTAAAAAAGGGGCTATACCCGCAGCAATCGTGTAACCAGTAACTTTGTTGCTACTCATATATCTTGTTATAATATCCTTCGGGGTAAATTCATAGACCAAGCCAGCAGCAACAAAGGCGAAGAGAAGGCAGATCCATCCGTGGCTCAGATAGTCCCATATGTATGCTAGAGGTATCCTCCATAATTCCATACCTTGGAAATCGACAGGCTTTAAAGTGGGAGCAAGCGAGTAGGCCATGATCCTTGAATAGATGAGAAGCCCTAGGACAATAGTGATGAAGGATAAAAGAAAAATTGTACGAAGTATTCTGAATCTCTCGTTCATCTATCACATCTCTTTACTTGGTGGCTTCCTTAAGAATATTCAAAACTTCATTTACGCTTGGCACACTGCCCATGAGCTTTACTTTACCATTGACTGCGAATGCCGGAGAGACAAGTATGCCATACTTTGAGACAACGTCTTTCGAAATTATGTTTAACTTTGTGATCTTGACTTCTGTTCCACTCTCTTTAAGTTTTTTAGCCGCAGCCTCAACAGCCTTCTTCAATGAAGTACATCTTGCACATGGTGGGTCAACACCTATAACTTCTATATTGAGTTCAGACAAGACAACACCTCCATTATCTAATTATCATAATACATTATTTAAATCTACTTATAACGATATATAGTTTATCGTTAAATTTATATATATAAATCTCTTATTTAAATTTAGATAAAAATAATGAATGAGAATCAACAAATTTCGAGCTATCGTGTAAATATATTTCGTGCTCTTTCAGACCCAATAAGACTGAAGATCATAGAGTTTCTCAAAGACAGTGAAAGATGTGTGTGTGAGATTCAACCCGTATTTAGAAAGTCTCAATCAACGATCTCAAAACACTTGGATATTCTCTATCAATCAGGTATCCTTGATAGACGCTTTGAGGGAAAGAGCACTTTCTATCGAATCAGAGATCCAAAGATATTCCATCTTTTAGAGGAAGTTGACAATCTTATCTTAGACCGCATCTCTGCTATGATAAAAGTTGCAAAGGCGCTAGAGTCTTCTCGGAGGGATTGAAATATGACTACTTTGTTAGGAAAGGTTGTAATGGGGGCGGAGTATTAACTGTCAGATAATGAGCTAGATGAAGTGGCTAAGGCCATATTTTTAGGTGACGGTAACGTAGCCTTAGATGCCACTCAAAGAGCTCTCGATGATGGGATCAGCATCCAAGATATTGTAATAAAAGCAGTTCTTAAGGCATGGGTGGATTTCAGTGAGTGGCACAAACGAGACCCCAACGGTGCACTAAAGAGATGGTTTGATTGCTACACTACCACCAATAGGGTCCTCAAAGTCCTTGATTCAAAGATAGCGCCAATACCAAATCCCCCCTTTGCTACATTATTGATAACGATCAGAGGCGAAGGTCATGTTCTAATAAAGGATACAATCGCTACCTTGCTAAAGGCAGAGGGATTAAAAGTCTATAATTTACCGAAGGGAGTACTCATAGATGATATATCGAAGTATCTAACGGATCCGTCCCTTAAATTTGTCATTATATCTTGCACTCAGAAAGAGACTAAAGAAGCAATCAACGATCTCATCGAAATGATAAAAAGAACCAGATCTGATTTAAAGATAGTAGCAGGAGGACCAATCGCCGAAGGTATAAGCGCAGATATTGTTATCTCCAATCCTTCAGAACTATTTAAGACCCTAAATTTAAGATAAAAAATTTAAAGGTCCAGCTAAACCTGTAATTTAACCCTTCCATCTCTTCGAGGGTCTTGTACTCCTACATTCTCATATATTGATCAAGGTTCGAATCTATTGTAAAGTTAACTGGATTTACTTTTAATTATTTTTTATTTACTCAGCTGCACCTATTTCACAGTAATACATTTTAGAAAGCCGATATTCACTTGAGATTGGACATTGGCCACAGATACAACCCTGCCTCTCAAGATCGCAATCAGATTTAACACGTGCACAAAATAGACCTTGCTTCCGTTCCTTCATACAATCATTATGAGTCGGACAATTCGTACAGATGCATTTCATTAAATTTTCTTTATTATCTGGAACTTTCATTGTTTATTTTACACCTTGAATCAATAGGTTTCAATTTTTTATATTTTTTTCGGTTTGACTCGATAGATGTTTCCGCTAGGGACTTTGGTCAACCCATCACGCTCACCATGCAAGTCGGTAAAGTAAAGACCGTCAGGACCGAAAACCATACCACAAGGACTCGCTGGTCCTTGACCGACATAGATAACGAAGTCGTCATATGATTTTATACCGGATTTATCCTCATTTATTTTGAGTTTTACAATCCTTTTTCCCTTAATGGCCTTTCCCTTAAAATAAGAAAAACCAAATAAAGCCACAAATAGATCGTCATCATACTCTTGCGGAAATTGCCCATCCTGCATAAAAGCAATCGCTGTTGGAGCTTGGGTAAAGCTCCACCAAAACATTGAATTCTTTTTCATTGTTTGTGGCCATCCATAATTCTGACCAGGTTCTATCATAGCAATTCTGTCATCGCATGCAGGCCCATTATCAGAAATGTAAAGAGATCGATCTTTCTTGCGCCAAGCAGCCCCGAAAGGATTTCTGAAACCTTTAGCATATACCAGACTATTTGGATTTGGATTATCTTCGGGAACCGAACCATCCAAATTCATACGCAATATCTTTCCTCTTGGATCATTATCATCTTGAGCTACTTCAGGATCGACCATCCCATCACCTAAGTTGACGTATAGCTTTGAGTCGAATCCGATTGTTACGGCTTGTATCTGGTGAGCAGCCTTTGTGGAAGGTATGTCATCAATGATCGTCTTCATGGAAGACATCTTCAATCCATCCTTGCTTGTAGTCCTCACAACTTTCGATTTCACTTTTCCATTATCCATATAAATCATAGACAGAAAGAGATTTCCAGTTTCGGGTTCAACGCATATACCTATAACGCCAGACTCTCCAGTTCCCGGAAATCGGTGATCGGGTTCATAATTCAGCAACCCCTCTATGTAAGTATGGATCTTCCAGTTATTGGTTATTACCTTTACCTGACCGTAAAGCTCAATCACATATAATAGCGGCGCATCAGGGTCATCAGTTGGCTTAGGAACAAAAGCCAAATTTACCGGCAAATCTAAACCTGTAGCCATACACTCTATTTCGAATCCGGGAAATACCCACCATTCTTCGATCTTATTCATACAAAAATAACATTGTTATTCTGTATCTATATTTAACTATTGTAGATATCTTTCTTTCTATAGCTTGACTGTCTCCTCCAATAAGCTCACAGCCTTGTTAGGGGACTAATCGCAGCTACAAATGATTGGCGATCCTTTTGTTATTATGTTCCATAGTTATTACTACATTTCCTTTTTTATGTCCTTTGTCGACATAACGGTGGGCTTCGACAATTTGTTCCCATGGATAGGTTCTATCTATGACCGGTTTTATCTTTCCCGCCTCAGCAAGCTCTTTGAGGAAAATTAGATCTTC
>JAKLZG010000029.1 GCA_024256165.1 Candidatus Methylarchaceae archaeon HK02M2 | reverse complement strand
ATTATCGACCAATACAAATTTATCACCATCGATAATCTTAGGGTACCCTATTGCGGATAATGGTACGGTATTTGGGATGCATTTCTTATCGGTAGTACCAATAACGAGTGTTTTTTTCTTTACTGCTATTATGGCCACTTTCTTCACATCTTCCGGGATTTCAACCATTTGTATCAAGACATTTTTTTGTTTGTGGCTTTTAAATGTTATAACAAATATTTTTATGCATATTTAAAAAATAATAATCAAAGATTTTTAGTTAAGTGAAAGCTCAAGATGAGCAAAAAAATAAAAAAGAAAAAAGCCTTGAAGGTATTCATAAGCCCCACGAATAGTTTAATTCTTTATGATTTAGTAAAAAAATTTGGTCATGAGCCTTTGGCAATCATGAAGGCAATAGGAAATAAAGTGAGAAATCCAGAGATAGATTCTCCTCCAAAAAACATTACTCCTGCTGATGTTAGAGAAGGCTTGGGATATTGTGCAGTTGAGGTGCCATCTGGTATCAGAGGCCGTTTAAGTATGTTGGGTAAATTAATACAAGAAGCAGATGCTGCCATAATAGTAGATGATCCAGATTTTGATTTTGGATGTCAAGGTTGTGCGAGAACGAATGAATTTGTAAAGTATTTAGTTTATGATAGAGAAATACCTTATATATCTTTGAAGTATCCTCAAAGCAAGGATGAAGCAGAAGATTTTGTCAACACCATAATGGGTTTTCTTAAAAAATTAAAGGGATAAAAATGGTTGTAAAAATCGCTCAAATATCTTGTGGGACAGAATACAGCGGATTTCAAGCAGAGATAGAAAAAGCAGCTGATATCGTAGAAGCGAAAATTTTTATCCCTGAAATTGAGTTAGATGATATCAGACGTGTAGAGGAAGAAATCCCATTCATTCCAAAAAGTAGTGGACTAAAGACGATGCTAGCTAGGTCGTTCGCTATAATTGAAGGCAAGAGTAAAGCCGATGGAGTTCTCATCCTTACATGCTTTCGATGTGCTGAAGGAGCCCTAACAAGAACTATAACTCGAAAAATACTGCAAAAGAAAACGAGTTTACCAATAATTTCTCACTCTTTTACTGAGAAAACAAAAGCAGGAAATCTTCTCTTAAAAATGGAGGCATTAGTAGATATGATTGAGAAAGGAGCACTGTTTGGAAGGAAAAAACAAGAAGGCATTACGATGGGAATAGATTCAGGTTCTACGATGACAAAAGGGGCGATTATGAGAGATAATGAAATCATAGCACAAGATTGGATTCCAACCACAGATTTTGAAACCCTAGCTAAAAAAGTTATAAACAATCTTTTATCTCAAGTAAATATTTCATATGATAAAATAGATGCAATAGGAATTACAGGTTATGGGAGATTCCCTTTAAAAAAGGTTTTTTCAGAGAAAGCGAAGTTAGCCATGGAAGAAGTTACAGTGTGTGCTAAAGGAGCAGCATATTTGGCTGATAGGCTTGAAGGTGATGCAACTATCATAGACATAGGAGGTGCAGACAACAAAGCAGTAACTTTGCATAATGGGTTGCCTGATAGTTTTACTGTTGGGGGAATATGTGCCGGAGCTTCTGGTAGATTTTTAGAAATAGTATCTGCTAGATTAGGCGTTAAATTAGATGAATTTGGAGAACTTGCACTTAAAGGAGATCCATCAAAAATTAAGATGAACTCATACTGTATAGTTTTTGGATTACATGATCTCGTTTCTTCACTCGCATTTGGAGCCACTAAGGAAGACGCGGCTGCAGCCTCATGTTATAGCGTAGCTGAACAGTTCTATGAACAACAGATGCAAGAAATCGAAGTTAGAGAACCGGTATTACAGATTGGCGGTACATCTCTAATAAAGGGGTTGAACAAGGCATTAAGGGATATGCTAAGAGTGGAGGTTATAGTTCCACCTTTATCACAATATTCTGGTGCGGTTGGTGCAGCACTACTTGTTTCAGGTTTAATCAAATGATCCTACAGGTTTTATTGGTATAATATGAACTGATTTTTCGCTTTTTATTGCCCTTACTTCAACGCCATAAACTTCCTTTATATTTTCAGAAGTCAAGATATCCATTGGACTACCTGAAGCGAAAATGCTTCCTTTCTTTATCATATAAATTCTATCTGAAAATCTGGCTGCAAGATTAAGATCATGAATAGCCATAAGAACTGCAATATTTTTATTCATAGCAAGATTTCTAATCAAGTCTAATATCTCAAGTTGATTTTTAATATCCAAATGGGCTGTTGGCTCGTCTAGGAGAAGAACTTTAGGTTCCTGAGTTATTGCTTTCGAGATTAGAACCCTCTGCATCTCTCCTCCACTTAATTCATCGAAATATTTTGATGTTAAATTTTCAATTCCTACTAATTTAATTGACTCTTCTGCAATCTCTAAATCATCCTTAGTAAGTTGCCATTTTATATATGGTGTTCTGCCCATTAAGATGACATCCAAAACTGTAAGTAAAAATGATCTGAGGGGAATTTGAGGTACACAACTAATTTCCTTAGCCAGCTCTTTTACATTCATTTTAGCAATAGCTTTACCATCTATGAAAACATTTCCAATTTGAGGTTCCAGCACTTTGTTGATACATCTTAAAAGAGTGGTCTTCCCTGAAGCGTTTGGACCAACTATACTTACAACTTCGTTTTCATATACTTCTAAATTTACCCTATTTAAAACATTAGTAGTACTATATTTGAAGTATAGATTTTGAATACTTAACTTCATCTCCACCAACTTTTCCTTCTTTTCATAAGTAAGTATACGAAAAATGGGACGCCTATTATTGATGTAATTATACCTACGGGAATTTCTGAAGGGTTGATTATCATTCTAGAAAGAGTGTCTGAGAAAAGTAATAGGATTGCTCCAACCAAGCTTGATGCTGGAAGTAAAAACCTATGATCGGATCCAATCATCATTCTAACAATATGAGGCGCAACAAGACCTATGAAACCTATCGTTCCAGTTAAAGAGATCGTGACAGCTGTAAGCAAAGTAGCCAAAGTAAGGAGAAATATTTTTGAAGATTTGACGTTTATACCTAAATTTATTGCTACTTCATCGCCCATACTTAGTGCATTTAGATCCCAACTACGGTTGAAAGTGATTACAATCCCACCCAAAAAAACTGGGAAAATTATAAACAGTTGCTCCCAATCCGCACCCCATAACCCTCCCATCAGCCAAAAGACTATTCCATAGATTTTTTCTCCGGATATATATATTAAAAAAGAAACTAAAGCATTAAACAAGGAGCCTATTGCTATCCCAGCTAAAATCAAGGTTTCAGTCTCAACTCCACGTGTACTTGCCAACCCATAAACCATGAACATCGTAACTAGAGCAAAAATCAATGCAAGTATGAATAACGCATATTCACCAATAATGAAATGTAAACCCAAAGTAACTGCCAAAGCAGCTCCAAAAGCAGCTCCAGATGCAACCCCTAAAACATAAGGGCTAGCAAGCGGGTTTCTCAATAATCCTTGCATTACCGCTCCAGCCAAAGAGAGGCAAGTTCCAGCCATAAAAGCCATTAGAACTCTTGGTATCCTTACATCAAGAATTATCGCTCTAACAGTCTCATCTGAATTCTCTCCAAAAATTATCCTTATTATATCCTGAATAGAGATTGAAACTGGACCAAGACAGATCGAAAAAATTATTACTATTACAAGTGCCAAAGTCAAAATTAATAAAAAGAGAATCTTCGTGCTTCTAATCTTTCGGTAAAGATTCTTTACATCAATTTCTGATGTCATTTAAGTTTTCAATCCATAAATATTTGTATAAACATATTCTGCTACTACATCTGCATCTATATCTGTAAATAGTTCATTATGTATCCATTTAGCATACCGAACCAATCCTATAACGAGCCTTGGACTTGTTGAACACTCAGCGTAATTTATAATGAAAACTTTATCATTTTTAACTGCATTTATAACACTCCATCCTGGTCTATTCATAATATCTTCTTTCAACTGGTTCATCTCTTCTTCATTAGTTTCGATACCATAATAGAATTTTATGATAATATCTGGGTTTGTAGAAATTATGTATTCATTGTTCATTTTTAGATACTTTAATGTACTGTTCTCAGCGATGTTCACGCCTCCTGAAAATTTTATTAAAGAACCACCAATAGTTGATCCGTTACCAGTATTACCAGGTTCGTTTAGTTCAAAATAAACCAATGGCTTTTGCTCTGTTTCTTTAGTTCTGTTTTCAACCATTTTCACATATCCCATCATAACATTCGAGATTTCATCTGCTCGATCTTCTTTTCCAGTAATATATCCAACCGTTTTTATAAGATCAATTATATCAAACACATCATCAGGATATTTTACAATGTAAACAGGAATACCTCGATCTTCAATCTCATCTATAACTGTGCAGTATGGCCATGCAAAAACTATATCCGGGTCACAATATACTATCGTTTCTATACTTGGCGTTGCTCCAGAGCCAACATTAAAATTATCCACATTATCCATTTTCTCCTTCAAGTAAGGTGGGAAAGTGCTATATTGATCTACAGCATAAAGCATGTCACTAGCATTAAGTGTACAAAATATTTCTGATACTGAAGATGCCAAGGAAACAACTCGTTCAACAGGATGGTTGATTGTTATTTTTCGACCTTCACCATCAAGTATTGTTACTGTTGAATTTGACATATAACCTGATGAGAGTAAATGATATATCCCATATGAGGTTATTATCGTAAAAACGAAAATTGTAGTCAGGATTATAGTTGTTTTTTTTACAGGGAACTTCATTGTAATTCCTTATCCAATCCTAGAGGATTTTTAAAGTGAATTTTATATCCAAATTATTTCTTCTCTCAGGAGACTAATGATCATTTCTCTATACTTGATGAATTGTTCGCTAAGCTTATCCCTAGGCTCCGGAAGTTCAATCGGTAAGATCTTTCTCAATTTTATTGGACGCTTACTAAAGACAATTACCAGATCACCCAAATATACAGCTTCCTCAACATTGTGAGTGACAAATATTATGGTCTTCTTGAGTTTTTTATGAATTAATTTAAGCTCTTTATGCATAATCCATCTAGTCTGTGCATCTAAATCTCCAAATGGTTCATCCATCAGTAAAATCGAAGGGTCAACAGCTAAAGCTCTGGCAATGGCTACCCTTTTTTTCATGCCTCCTGAAATCTTATTTGGATAGTACTTTTCAAAACCATTTAGCCCAACAAGCTTTATCATTTCTTCAACAATGGAGTTAAAGAAATCATTATAATGATCACGTTTACTCATTTCTAATCCAAATCTTATGTTTTCATATACATTTCTCCAAGGTAAAAGTGATTCTTCTTGAAAGACAAAACCAATATTGCAAATTTTAGGATTACAAAGAAAACCATCAACGAGTATTGATCCGGAAGAAGGTTTTTCTATTCCAGCAACAATCTTTAGAAATGTGGTCTTCCCACATCCAGATGGACCTATTATACAAATAAACTGACCTTCAAATACATCAAATGATACTTCATCTATTACTTTTAAATTATCGAAGGATTTAGAGACATTCTTGATGCTTACTTTCACTTTATTATTTGCTTTCATACTCTGACCTCTCTACGCCATTTAAACGCTCTTCTTTCAAATATTAAGAACATTTCGTTCATAATGAGTCCTAGAATTCCTATAACAATCATACCAGCAATAACGACGTCTACATGAATTAAATGAGCACTTTTTAATATCAATCTACCTAAACCAGTTACCTCTGCTCCCACCATTTCAGCAGCAACGATACACATCCAACTAATTCCTAAGCCGATTCTCATACCAGCGACAACCTCTGGTAAAGATCCAGGTACTACGATTTTTGAGATGATCTGCTTTTTATTTCCCCCAAAGGCTGAGGCAACCTCGATCAAAGTGGGGTTTACTCTTTCTATTCCTGTTATAGTATTTACTAAAATGGGAAAGAAAGCACCGAGCCATATTAAAAATACATAACGGGAGAATCCATAAAGTAGAAGAAATGCTAAAGGTATCCAGGCTATTGGCGGTATAAAGCGAAGTGATTCAATAACTGGTTTAGAACTCTCATATATTTCGTGTCTTAAACCCATCAATATTCCAAGTGGAATAGCAGTCATACATGCAACTGAAAATCCTGCTAAAACTCGAACAACGCTCGCCAAAGTGTGATCAAAAAGACTTATTCCCTCTACATCTCCTTCTAAAGCGAGCTTTACCAAGGCTAGAATTGAGTCAATAGGACCTGCATCTTTAAGAAAAACTGTTGAAGAAAATACAATTACTAACTGCCAAATTAAGAGAAAAATCGAGAATGTAATAAGACCATACAGTAAAGTTCTGTATTTGGGAGCCATATTCGAAATATTCTGTAGCTCATGTTATTAAATACTGCCAGATTCGGCAAGGACCTCATTAAGGATAGTTTCATCGATAAGACCATCCACAAAAGTTTCGGCATCTGTAATATCCTCTGCTGAAATCATATCCCGATCTTTCATAGCATTAGTGAAGGTTATCATACTTTCGGTGTTTACAGAGTAGCCCCAAACCATCCTTGGCCAACTTTCTTGACAAACCTCTATATCTCGACCGGTTAGAGAGACGAACAATTGAATTGCTTCGGTAGAATTCTCCTGAATATAATTCAACCCTTTAACATGAACTTTAACTAACTTCTTTACTATATCTGGCCTTTCATCATAGAGTTTCTTCGAAACGTAAAATACACAGCATTGGTGATCATGATAAATATCGTTAGATGTGTATATCACGTTTCCGATATCTCTAACGACTACCTCCGCACAGAAAGGCTCCCAAGCTATGTAAGCATCAATATCTCCACTCTCGAGTGCGAGAGGAAGTTCAGTCACTGAAAAATGGATATAAGAGAGAGTAATATTATATTCTTCTGCGACCATCTCGATCATAACACTTTGAATCGAACCTAATCCAGGAGTTCCAACAATTTTCCCATCCAACTCTTCAACACTACTGATTCCAGGCTTGGCAACTATCGCAGACCCTTCTTTATTTGATGAAGATAAGATTACAATTTCAGCTCCTTTACTTGCCATTATTAATGCTGGAACACATCCTACGTAACCAGCATCCAACTCACCAGCAGCAAAATCCATCATTTCGGGCATACCAAATATGTATTCTTTCTTTATTGGAGCGATGCCCTCTTCTTCATACCATCCTTGAGCATAGGCTGTGTAAAATTCTATTTGGTGAATATCACCAACTAAATATCCAATACGTACTGGTTCTAATCCAGAAGAAGTGGAAGAAATACCTATGTAATATCCGACAATGGTCCCTCCGATTAGAACTCCTAGAACAATCAATGTTAATATCGGTTTACTTATTTTGTTCATTTTATCACTCTTATCATTAAAAAGAGATAAATATATACATTATTCTTATATGATAAATATTTGTATTTACAAATAAATACATTCATCTTTAATAACATTATTATTGGTATATAGTATACCAAGAAAGAATTAGAGGTGCCGAATATAAGAGTGATAATCCTAGGTCTTGAAATTTATAGGTTAGATAATAATAGAATAGAATAAAATGGTGTTAAGAGGAAATTAGTTAATAGAAAATAGGTAGGTAGTAAAAATGATTAAGCGTGGAAGTATTCGCTATTTTTATACTGTCTTTCCTGAAAGCCCACCTCCCTACCCGGAATTCCTACTGCATCAGCTCTACACATTTTACATAACCTGAACTCTTTAACGATCTTTTCACATTTCTCTCTTATGCTTTGAAGTTCATCGCATGTGGGAGGACGTCTTCCTTTAAATTTGCCGATTGGGATCAATGGAATGATGTTTTGGACATATGCTCCTAACTCTTTAATCTTCTTAGCAACATCTATAATATGGTGATCGTTGATTCCAGGTATTAGAACTGTATTTACTTTAATTTTCATTCCTCTTTTAACAGCTAATTCAACTCCTTTTATTTGATTAGAAATAAGAATTTCAGCTGCATTTAATCCTTTTATTATTTTATTTTTATAATAAATAAAGGAGTATATTTTAGAGCCTATCTCAGGATCAATTGCATTTATAGTTATAGTAAGAAATTCGACTCCAATACTTTCTAATTCTTCTATTTTATTAGGAAGTAAGAGACCATTTGAAGCTACACATAAATATAATATTGGATATTTTTCACGAACAAGTTTTAAAGTTTCAAAAGTTTCTTCATTGAATAAAGGTTCGCCTGGACCAGCTATCCCCACAACTTTAAGTTCTTTAAATTCTTCAATTACTATCCCCAGATAATCTAATGCCTCTTTAGGTTTAAGAATTTTTGAACTGACGCCAGGTCTAACTTCAAAAGGGTCGATATATCTGGAACAGTAGTTGCATTGAATATTACATTTTGGAGCAACTGGAAGATGGGCCCTCGCTACATTAATATGTGCCTTTTCATTAAAACAAGGATGTAATTTTACTTCTCTTGGTTCTATTGACATTTCTAAATAATATTATTAATTGTGTTCATATAAAGTATGTTATAGAAAAATAAAAATTTTGGAGAAAATATTATTTGAAATAAATTAAGAGAAATAAAAAAAATGTTGACTTTAGAATATATAAGAAAAATTGCCAAAGAGAGGTCTGCAAAGATAGCAATAGGAGTGAGCTCAGAGAGAGAGGACTATATTTCTAATACTATTTCATCTGCAATAAATGCACAGAAAAAAGGTTTTTGCAAAACAATCTTAGTAGGAGATAAATTAAAGATTAGCAGATATTTAACAGATGAGTTAGAATTCGTTCATAGTGATAAACCTTGGTTTGAAATTGTTAATTTAGTTAAGGAGAATTATGTAGATGCTGGAATTAGGGGTTCTTTATCTGCGAAAAAGGTTATAAAAGAGATAAAAACCTCTTTTAGTCTAACTCTTCCGCACAGAATAGCTCTTCTTTCAACCTTTAAGGGAGAATTATTCTTCTTTGCACCAGTAGGAATAGATGAAGGGAGTGATCTAATGGATAAACAGATTTTTCTAGAACAAGCCCTGAAAATACATAAAAAATTGGCAATCGAGCCTAAAATCGCTATTCTATCAGGTGGAAGAAAAGAGGATTTTGGAAGAATTTCTAAAGTAGATGGAACGCTTGAAGAAGGAGAGTTGTTATTAAAAATTACTAAAGAGAGATTAACTCCTAATGTAAAGCACTATGGAATACTAATTGAGGATGCAATAAATGAAAAGGCAACGTTTATTTTAGCCCCAGATGGTATAAGTGGGAACTTGATATTTAGAACATTGGAATTTTTAGGAGGTGGTAAAGGCATAGGTGCGATTTACGCAGATCTTATTCCAAAAAACATATTCATAGATATCTCTAGAGCGATGGAGGACTATGTTGATACCTTAGCGTTTGCTAGTTACATGTCACGTGTATTTAGAAATCAATAATTAATTGTGTATGTTTATGAACCTAAAAACATCATACCATATTGCTCACACACTCATACTATCTCTGTTGAGAACTTCTTCTAAGGAGACTGGAGTTCAAAAAACCTTCTGGAGAAGACCGATCATTATATCAATTGCTGATATTCTAGCATTCTCGATACCTGCGATCATAGTTCTTGCCCTATTATCATTAACAGATCTTGCCCAATTTATCGACCTATCTTCCATTACAACCCAAGCATTGATTGGTTTACCTTCGATCATCCTTATAATGATTGTTTTATATGGCATAATGTGGGAACTTGGCCAAGCTTCAGGATTATCTTCTAGCGATGTAGTGAATTGGTTGCCTATCAAACCATCCGAATATGTTCTTGGTTCAGCTATATCCACAATCTACTTTTTATCATGGGTCTTAGCTGCAGCTTTCGGTTTGACTCTTGCCTTAAGCCTCTGGGCAGACCTGATATGGACATGGGTTCTATTCGTCATGCTAAGCCTTGTGACAGCATTTATTGGAGCTTTTGTAGTCGAAGTTATACGCGCAATATTAAATAGAGTTTCATCGACCTTTTATAAACGCGGAGGAAGGTCTGCCATCTTCGGCCGTCTAATAATCACCATTCTATTTCTTGTGGTATTCATGACGATGTTCCAAGTGAATTATATGTACATAATATTAGAAGTCATCGTTTCAGGAGTTGTCCTTTTGTGGTTTTTTCCACCTGTTTGGCCATCTCTGGCTATTATCAATGCTTTGATAGCTAATATAATTGGATCTTCTTACTATTACACTTTAAGTATCGGCTATAGCGCTTTGAGTCTTGGATTTAGCCTAGCTTTGTTCTGGGTTAGTCAGAAGTTAAGAGCAAAGTACTGGTCACCTTCCGAAGTTTCTATCAGAGTGACAACATCCGTTTATGCTCCAACAACAAAAGGTTTCCTAGGTTACCTTGGCTTAACTTCAGCAGAAGTTGCCATGATCAGGAAGGATTTTAAGTCTTTAACACGTAGAAGAGAGATGTCGATATTCATCGCGTTACCCATATTTTTAACGATATTATATGCAGCGATTCTTCCTGTTGGGAGGATATTATATTCTTTTATGCTCTTGCTTGGCCCTATCGTTTTTGCTGGTTCTCTTTCGCTCGCCAGCTTTGGGT
>JAKLZG010000028.1 GCA_024256165.1 Candidatus Methylarchaceae archaeon HK02M2 | reverse complement strand
TATGCCCCTAGCTTCATCTTCCATTCCTTTATTTTCTAAATATCTTATGGATTCGGGTAAATATCGAAGGATAATAGGAATTAAAAAAAGTGGGATCAAACCCACTAAAAATGTCAAGCGCCATCCTAAGAACTCTCCATAGCCCTGGATCAAATAAAATGGAAAGATTATTGCGAGCACTGCGCCGAATGCCCAAGCAGATTCTATAAGACCTAGAAAACGCCCTCTCGACTTCGCAGGTACGTATTCGGATACATAGACCCCAGGTTGAGGTAATGAACCCCCTAGACCTATTCCTGCAAAAAAACGGAAGACAGACAGGGATAAAAAATCCCAAGCAACAGAACAGAGTCCAGTAAAAATTGCCATAATTAAAATAGTTAATAAAAGCGCTTTCCTTCTACCTAAAACGTCGGCTATGATTCCGCAACTTAAAGCGCCAGCAAACATCCCTAAAGCTGTCAGACTTAAGATAAAGCTTTGTGTTGGTATATCTAAAGCCCACTCTTTGCTTATGGCAGGTAAAATAGGTGAGAGTAAAAGGTAGTTCATAGCTGTAAATCCATAGATAAAACTGCCTATCATTAACAGTAGATAGTGAAAACGTGATAAAGGTGCCGTCTCCAATAATTCTGTTAGTCTCTTCTCCATGTTTTCACCTTTAAATGGATAAATAAAAAGGATAAAAGCATATTGAAATAGGCAAAAAATGAAATAAATTCTGTTTTTATTTCAATAGATTGATATACTTAATATTAAAATTAAAGTTGGTGGCATTAATGAAACATTCGATAAAAACAGGATTTTACTTTGGTATAACCTCGGGTATAATCACGACACTGGGACTGATGGTGGGCTTAAGCTCTGGAACTCACTCAAAACTTGCGGTTATCGGCGGAATATTGACAATAGCAATAGCAGATGCTCTTTCGGATGCATTAGGTATTCATATTTCTGAAGAATCTGAAAGTAAGCATACTACAAAAGAGATATGGGAGTCGACATTCTCAACTTTTCTATCTAAATTAATTTTTGCAAGTACTTTCGTTATTCCCGTTTTGTTACTGTCATTGACAACAGCCGTTATCGTAAGTATCGTTTGGGGGTTATCTATTTTGGGATTCTTTAGTTTTTATAATGCTAAAGATCAAAAAGTAAAACCTTGGAATGCAGTTATAGAACATTTAATAATTGCATTAGTGGTCATAGTTATTACACATTATGTTGGTTATTTTATTGGGCTAACATTTAGATAGTCATCCATTGGAAAGTTGTTTAAACTACAAAATGAGAGTTAAAAGAGAAGGGTAAATTTCGTGAATTTGAAATAAAAATTAATATCATTAAGAAATATTTTCATCAAAATCAATTGAAATCTTAATCAATCATATTGTGTATTCTTTTCCGTATTTCATTGTTTCAATGTTCTTGTTTATCTTTTTAAATATGTGTGTATTTTCTGTGTGTATTGGGAATACTTTCTTCGGTTTGATGTCGTAGATTAAGTTAGTTATCTGTTGTCTATCCATATGTCCAGAAGCGTGAAGTTGATGGAAATGGATATTGAAATGATATAACCAGTTATGCATAACCTGATCTTCGATATCTTCTTCACTGAAAGGTTCACTCATGCTATGGATAAAGTGGCTACTTGGATTTGGTCTAATATCAATTAGTTCTGCAAATTGATAAAAATTTAAGTCCATAATCAACTTGCTTTGGTTCTTTTGTACAAAATCAAAGGTCACCATTTTATCCATGAACTCTCTTTCCCAAAGATAATAATCCTTTTCGTTAAATTCTCCAGAGCCTTTTCGTTTATAATAGACCAGAATATTTTCGTCTTTCAACGGATCAGGAAGATCTAGGCGTCTGTCTTCAACAAGTTTACTTAGAAGATAAGCTATCTTTGGAGAAATGACAATGTTTCTGCCATTGTCTTTAGCAACGTTATAGAAGCTTCTAAACCTATCCATATCACGGCTATATCGAGTGATAAATACGATATTATTGGTTGATGTAACAATTCTGTCACTCAATTTCTCGACTTGCTCTTCAGTATAGTTCTTTCTCCCTTCCTTTTCCACCATTCTAGTGCCTTCACATACCATAGCAACCGGTTCAGATTCATGTGCTTTCTTAGCAAACTCCTCAGTCATATCCTTCCTTGGACCATGAGCCCTAAGATCCCCAGTATACACAATTGTACCTTCAGACGTATGGATTAAGAACCCATAAGCAGCAGGAATCGAATGATCGACATGAACAGGCTCGACCACTATACCACCAACCTTGATCTTGTCTCCAGTTCGAAATGTCCGATACTGGTGCTTTCCATAATTACAGAAACTGCTGGTCTTCTCCATGGACTCCATAAACAATTTGGTACCTTCTCCAAGATATACGGGGATATCTGGATCTAAAAACTGAATATGATTTACGTGATCCCAATGAGCGTGAGATAAAAATACAGCATCGATCTTCGGCTTAATATAAGGAAGATCGGTAAAAGCTAATAGTTCTTTAGCATACAATCCCATGATCTTCGGCAAAAGATTAAACTCAAAATAGTCCCCCAATCCGTTAATCGCTCTGGGTGTTAGCCAACCTGTAAAACATTCTACACCACAAGTGAAGGATTGCCCAAAATCAAGAAGAACTCTAGCTTCGTCTTCCTTTAAAAAAACTTTATTGCCACCAATTTCGTTAATTCCACCATAAAAAGTTAAACTTACCATTATACGTAATTAATTTTACAACAAACATTTAACGGTTCTGAGTAAGAGTAAACTTGGGAACCTTCAATAATGTTTTATGTCCCGATTTCGAATGACTGCTTATTTTTAATTTATCTAAAATCATCAAACTTAAAAATAAGCCTCTTGTTTTCTAATAACCCTCGTTTAGTAAAAAGTTGTGAATTTCAATACTATCAACCAAATAGGTGGAATATTTTTGTATAAGAGAGACTCACTGAGGAAAGAAAGAGTATTTTTTATATTTGTATCTATTTTCGTAATTTCTTTCAGCGTTGGAGCATACAACCCCCTTGTACCTATTTATGCTCAAATCTTTGGTGCCACATATGCAGATCAAGGTATCATAGGAGCGGCTTACGCTCTTCCATATATCATATTTCCTATACTTGTTGGCTTTATGTCTGATAAGTTTGATAGAAGATACTTTTACTTATCTGGAGTAACTTTAACAGCAATCAGTGCGATTCTTTTCATCCTGGCTTCTGATCTAGTTCATATAGTATTAGTTAGAATTTTTGGGGGGCTGGCTTTTGCTTTCTTGTGGCCCACGGTTGAGGCAATACTTGTTGACTTCTCAACAAATAGGGAAAGAATGAAGGTTATGGGACAGTTTAGCTTTTCTTGGGCTTTAGGTTTTCTCTTAGGTCCACCGATTGGAGGTTTTATTCTTGAGAAAACATCTTTTCCAACCCTTTTCACCTTTTGTTTCATAGTCGGATTGATAGCAGTGCTACTAGCCATCTGTGGACTTAGCTACAAAAAACCTTCGATAAATACCAAAGCATTGAATAACAATGATTTTAATCATAAATTCAGACTTTTAAATAAAAATCTTCTATCCATATATGTAGTTGTAATAACATACAGCATGGTTTTTGGAGTGATTTTTTCAATCTTTCCAGTATACGCTAGCGACTTTGGTATTACTTCTTTTCAATTAGGAATTCTGTTCGCCTTTTTTGGAGTTATGAGAGCCATTATGTTTCTATTTTCTGAAAAAATTTCAAATATTGGAATTAGGAAAGCTTTAGTAATTGGGCTTACAATTCAAGCGCTAGGCCTTTTTCTCGCAGCCAATTTCATCGGCATCGGATATTTTGCATTATTTTTAACTTTAGTAGGCATCGCAATGGGTATATTTTCACCCTTAACTTTATCAACAGCTTCAAAGCTAGCTTCAAGAAGTAAAATAGGTATAACTTTAGGATCTGTAGAGGCCCTGTTTGGTTTTGGAGATACTATTGGGCCTTTTTATGGAGGTATGATTGCAGAGACTTTTGGCGCGTCGATACCCTACTTCAGTTTAGCCTTTATAAGCTTGCTAGCCATAGTACCTGTTACCATTATACGATTTAAGAATCAGCCTTAAGCTCCAAGATGTTGATTTATCTTCTTGGGTGGACAATTATCAATTTAATAGGATTTACTTGTATATTTACAACATATTTATCCTTGAATCCTTTAATAGTTTAGAAAAAATGTTGTTAGATTTATGTTAGAGTTCGGTTTAGCAGAACAATGGCACAAAGTAATAGAAGCTCTTTATTCTGTGATGCTGATATACGAGCATGTCAACCATCTAATCTCCTTTGGTCGTGATAAGGATTTTAGAAAAGAAGGGATAATTTACGCTCTACCATCCGCAGACATAGTATTGGATGCGGGTTGCGGTCCAGGAGTTATGAGCGAAGTTGCCTTGAAAAGTGGACTAAACATCAAAGACCTGATACTACTCGACCCTATACCCGAATATCTTAAATTAGCAAAAAGGAGATTGGAGGATAAAAGACCTGAAGCAGTAGTAGGTCTTTTCGAGGTTCTCCCCTTTAAGAGAAAAAAAATTGATTTAGTTATGTGTGGGTTCTCGTTAAGAGATGCAATGAATATGGCACTCTCTATAAGAGAAGTATCAAGAGTATTGAGAGAAGATGGAAAATTCATAATTGTCGATTTAGGAAAACCGGATGATCTGATAAAAAGATGGGTTATGGGCATATGGTGGAGATTTATAGTTCCTTCTATGGCAGTTATCTTTGTCAGAGAGAAAGGTCTATTTTATAGTATACTCCACACAACTTATAGGCAACTCCCTAAAAATAGTGAGCTGAAGAATATCATCGGTAGATCATTTGATGAGGTCATATTTAAAGTCAAGATGCATGGAGGAGTGGTTCTAGTTATAGCCAAGAAGACTGCAAAAAGTAATACAACTAGTTAATCTAGAAAGACCTGAATTTGGGGACACCTATCTCCAATTGCCCTATCCCGACAGTCTCAACTATTTCATTCCAGCAGTCTTTAATTCTATATAAGAAATGTCGATTCAACGACATTTTAAAAACCAAGGTCCTTAATCTTCTTCTTCAATTTAGCCAAATACTTCTTATAGGCTTTCTGGATAAGTTCGTTTCTGGCACGCGCGTTCATTGTTTACCTGCCATTTTCTATTGTTCCAATTACTTTTGAATATATTCATAATTTTTCAATAATATAAGGAGTATTGGTAATATTCATCATTATAGATAAGCTTCTCATAATTTGAGCTCTGCAACGTAAAGTTTATGACGATAAAAAGTTGGAATTAGTTCGAAAATTCATGAGAGCCATGATGCTTGAAAGACTTGGGGCGATTGAGAGAAAGCCTTTAAAATCGATTACCATTGATGAACCTATCATTGATAAAGATGAGATATTAGTGAGAATCAAGGCTTGTGGTGTATGTCGCTCAAATCTACATATGATTGAGGGAGACTGGATAGGCCGTAATGTCCCTTCTACGTTGCCTTTAATACCTGGCCATGAAATTGTAGGCATAACCGAATCCACAGGTAAAGATGTTGATGATTTTAAAGTAGGAGACAGAGTCGGTATTCAGCCTTTATATTATGCTTGTGGTGTTTGTGAATACTGCCTTACTGGAAGGGAAAACATTTGTTTAAATAGAAAGATAACAGGTCAAGACGTCGATGGAGGCTATTCAGAATACCTAAAAATACAAAGTAAGTTTGCCTATAAAGTACCAAATAGAATAAACGATTCAGAGGCAGCTCCCCTTTTTTGTCCTGGTATAACAGCTTACAGAGCCGTAAAAAAAGCAATACTGCACCTGGTAAGATATTAGCAATATTCGGCATCGGAGGTGTTGGACATGTAGCGGTGCAGTTGGCAAGGCTTTGGGATGCTAAAGTGATTGCTGTTAGTAGAAATGAGAAACATCTTGAACTTGCATCAAATCTGGGAGCTGAAGACACAGTTTATCCGAAAGAGGCCGAAAAATATTTCAAGAAAATTGGTTACGCTGATTCTTCCATAGTCTTCGCTCCTTCAAATAAAGCGATAAACCAAGCACTATCCATTACAAAGCGAGGAGGAACAATCGTCCTTGGAGTATCTGGAAAAATATTAAATTTCCAGTTCTTTCAAGAAAAAACCGTCCAAGGTACTGTTATTGGTACTAGGCAAGACATGATTGACGTTCTTGAGATTGCAGCAAATGGAAAGATGAAAATATTTACAGAGAACTATAAACTTGAAGAAGCAAATGAGGTTCTGAAAAAGTTGAAGTATGGCGAAATAGAGGGTCGAGCCGTACTTTTACCATAATCTCTATTAAACGCCCCTATTCATTTCTTTATCAATTAACTTTCTAATTTTATTTTTAGCATAGACGAAATGACAAACCTTAAGACCATAGTCTTCAACTTAGAACCTGCAAAGCTAGGAAAGGTCAGAAGAATTTATAGAGCGTAAGGCAGTTGGCTTAGGAAAGACAATTAAATGTGATAGAATAATCGACTTATTGAAGAACAAAAAATAGAATTATTTCCTACTCCCAAATTCTTTGACCGCTTCAACCATTGCTTTTATGTTGATTGTTGGTGCGTCGGGTGGAATTCCACAACTAGGTTCTATCAAATCAGCACCATCTCCAATAGCTTTCTTTACTTCTGCGCTTACTTCTTCTGGAGAGCCTGATGTTAGTGTCTTTTTAGAGCTTATATTACCCAATATTTTTACATCGCCTACAATATCTTTAATTCTTGCAATATTGACTGTCTCATCAACACTGACTCCATCGTAACCACACTCTACTAAAAAAGGAACCATGGATTCTACTTTACCACCTATGTAAAGAAGTCTGATTCCTCCCAAACTATTGGCTATTCTAATCAAAACAGGCTTGATGAATTTATGCAATATATCAGGAGTTACCATTTCTGGTGCAAGGGCTCCATCAGCTACCGTCACTATATCAGAGCCAGCTCTGTACTGAGCTTTGGCAAACTTAATAATGAAATCAGTAGAAAAATCAAGAAATGCTTTCATATAATCAAGGTTTTTTATAGTCCAAATCAAGAATTTCCCTATTTCGACCAATTCACCGGCAAGAGTAAACGGTCCTATGACATGGCTCACTATTGGTAGAAAATCACCAACTTCCTCTCTAGCAATTCTTATCGCTTGTAATACTATGGGAATTCTACCTAATTCGAGTATGTTGTCTGCCATCTTCAGATCTTCAGGTTTAGTATAGGGATGATCTATAACTACAGGGAAAAGATGCATTTTTTCATGATATCTTGATTTACATCCTAGAGCTTCGGCCTCTACTATGTTATCAAACGGAATGTTTACACATTCTATCCCACCCAATTCGTAACCTGCTATTGCAAGTCTCGCCATCTTTTCAGGATCTTTATGAGCTTCTGGCCAGTGAATACCTGTTATTTTTTGCATCTCCACGTTTATAGCACCTTGACAACCTGTTATGCATGTAACTGGTACTCTATCCAGTCTTCCTCCCATCAATGCTTTAAGTACTCTCTTCTTGGGACTTAACTCCTTCATATCTTTAATCAATATATTATAGGATTTTTATATTTCTAATTACCTCATATATGATAGGATTACGATAATATGGACCATCAAGATCATAGCAATCATAGAAAGCAAGGCCATGCTCACCATATAGTGGAGTTTAAAAGTAGATTCTGGGTTTCATTGATACTCACAATCCCGATTCTACTTCTCTCTGAAATGATCCAGATATGGTTCGGTTATAGGATAGAAATACCATTACAAAAAGAAATCTTGTTCCTTCTATCATCAATTGTTTACTTCTATGGTGGTTGGCCATTTCTGAGGGGTTTGGTTCAGGAAATTAAAGACCGACAGCCAGGAATGATGACATTGATAGGAACAGCCATATCAGTGGCTTTTTTCTTCTCTACAAGTACAGTTTTTTTCATAGCTGGGAAAGATTTCTTCTGGGAACTCGTCACTCTTATCGACGTAATGCTTCTTGGACACTGGATAGAGGCTAGAAGTGTTCTTGGAGCTTCAAGGGCATTGGAAGAGCTTGTTAAGATAATGCCCACAACAGCCCACCTTGTAAAAAGTGGTGAAATTGAAGATATTCCAATTTCACAGTTGAAGGTTAATGATACTGTTCTTGTTCGTCCAGGCGAGAAGATACCTTCTGATGGCCTTGTAGTAGAGGGAGAATCCTTTCTAAATGAAGCTCTATTGACAGGAGAATCAAAGCCTGTTCATAAAAAAGTGAAAGATAAAGTGATAGGCGGTTCTATAAATACAGAAGGCGTTTTGAAGGTAAGAATAGAAAGGACAGGGGAAGAAACTTATTTATCACAAGTAATAAAACTGGTAAGACAGGCTCAAGAAAGCAGGTCAAGAACTCAAGATCTAGCGAATAGAGCATCGGCTCTCCTTTTTTACATTGCTGTAGGGGTAGGAATAATTACTTATCTGGTATGGTTCGTTCTTTTAAATCCTGACTTTGCCCTTTTGAGGTCTGTTTCAGTTTTAGTAATAGCATGCCCCCACGCTCTCGGTCTAGCTATTCCTTTAGTTGTTGCCCTTTCTACCTCAATAACCGCAAAAAGCGGAATTCTCATAAGAGATCGAAGAGCTTTTGAAATGGTAAGGAATATCAATGCTGTCGTTTTCGATAAGACTGGCACATTAACAGAAGGCAAGTTCGGTGTCAGTGATGTAGTTTCTTTTGTTCCTGAAGATGAGCTTCTAAAATTCACTGCGAGTATCGAGCTTAACTCGGAGCATATAATAGCAAAAGCTATTGTTGATTTCGTAAAGGAAAAAGGTATAGAAATACCAAAAACCAAGGAATTCAAAGCGATACCTGGAAAAGGTGCTTACGGAAAAGTTGATGTTAAAGAGGTATATGTGGGAAGCCCGAGTCTTCTTAAAGAAATGAAAATAAAGGTAGAAAATCAGAGGATAATGAGACTTCAGGCACAGGGTAAGACTGTTGTTTTCACCATAGTCGATGGCATACTTGCTGGTGCATTTGCGCTTTCTGATAAGATAAGAAAGGAATCGTATGAGGCTGTTAAAAGACTGAAAGAGATGGGGATAAAGGTCTACATGATCACGGGAGATGCTGAGGAAGTCGCGCAATGGGTTGCAAAGGAATTAAGTATAGATGACTACTTTGCACAAGTTTTACCAGATAAAAAAGCAGAAAAAGTTAGGTTTCTAAAGGAAAAGGGCCACAAGGTTTCCATGATAGGTGATGGGATAAACGATGCACCAGCTCTTGTTACAGCAGATGTGGGGATCGCCATAGGTGCTGGAACTGATGTAGCTATAGAAAGTGCCGATATTATTCTTGTAAAAAATGATCCAAAGGATGTAATCAAGGTTATGGACCTTTCAGGAAAAACATATTCGAAGATGGTTCAGAACCTCTGGTGGGCTGCAGGTTATAATATTTTGGCAATTCCTTTAGCTGCTGGTACTTTATTTAATTTTGGTATTATTATTACTCCCGCAGTTGGGGCTATACTTATGTCTTTGAGTACAGTTATTGTTGCCATTAACAGTCAGACTTTAAGAAAATATGAACCGAAGGTAGAGGTTAAGGAGACAAAACACATAACCACAGACCCGGTCTGTGGAATGAAAGTTGTACCCGAAAAGGCATATAGTAAAGTTGAACATGATGGATATATTATCTACTTCTGCTCAAAAGACTGTGAAACTGAATTTAGGAAGAATCCTTTAGAATATTTATCAAAGATAACAGAAAAAACACCCAAGGAACATGAACATCACTAAGATGTATTACTTATTCTTTTAATATTTTTTATAAAATTATACAAAATTTTAAAAATTGAAAGTGATAGTTAATGTACGAACGAGTTCTATCTGGAAGATTTACCTTGAAGAAGTTTGAAAATCGGATTTCATTTTTCCAAAAAATGATGAAAAATTATGATCTTCCTGTCAATTATTTCTAATGAGACAATCTTTATTAATATATCTCGATAACCTATGCCGAAATACGATGAAAAAGATAGTAGGAATAATTACTATTTCGATGTTTCTAATGATGCCTTTTCTTCTCGCGGTACCGACACCTGTAATTGCAGAGCCTACCGAGGCATTATCAGATGCAGTAAGTGGAGGTACTGGAGGTACATTCTGGCTTGATCCTAACACTTTGTACACAGGCGGAGTCATGATAACGGGTGATACAACGATATATGGTCAGGGTGCAATGATTGACCTACAAGAATCAACAATAGACATCTCTGGTGCTTACCTCTATATAGAGAGATGCCATATTACGAATGGAACAGATGGTCTATACTTCCATGACGATGCAAGCGGATTTGTCTATGATAACGTAA
>JAKLZG010000027.1 GCA_024256165.1 Candidatus Methylarchaceae archaeon HK02M2 | reverse complement strand
GTTTAACTTTAAATTCGATCATAGGGCTTGTTGATACTTTAATCATCATTCTCATCTACGAGCTTTTTATTATTTTTGCATTACTGGCTATGCAGACACTCGGCATACTTAATCTAATCTCGTCTAGTATTAAGATAAATATCTTGATTGGTTCGATTATAGCGGCACTTTTACTACCCAGCTTGAACTTTGTAAACCTCTTTCCTATCGAGTATTCCAATATGCCATACCCATCAACATTTACAGCAAAAGTAATAACCTCTCTGTTAAGTAAAGGTCAACTTGATTTCTCAAACATCTTGTTTCTGATATCTTTCATCTTTATAGCTTCTATTTTGTATTACTTTATCTCTGAAAAGAACCTATTTTATCATATAAAGCCTACTGTAATGCTCTCCTTTGGTGAAAGTAGACCCCAAGCTCAAGCTATTAAACAAAGGAGTATGATAGAAAAATTTGGACCTTTAACTACTTTTTTAGCTTTAAATCCTCTTAAGGGCTCTTTGACTAGCTTTTTAACTAAGAAGCATTTGATACGAATGATCCGAGACGGTAGTTTATTTTCAATAATATTACTTTTCGTTATTTATGCGGCAATAAGTATAGTTTTTCCAATACTTTCACTAGACACAGATGTACCGACAACCTCACCTCTATTTCTTTTAACTTTCTATAGCGCTCTTGTCCCATCTATTATAGCTACTACTTGGAATTATTCTGATAGAGAGAATTTATGGTTACCTCTAACTTCTGGAAAGCATATAATTGAGTACTTCGAATCATTCTTTTTAGCACTTTTAATAATCGCTCTCATCTTTCCTTTAGGGCTGATATTGCTTTCTCTACCTTTCACTGGCTTTTCATCTATATGGATTATTTTAAACACTCTTGCAATCGCCTCTTTTACATCTGCTTACACAGTTCTTACCGTAATTTCTATCAAAATGCCGAAAGAGGGTGGGATATCCTTGGGTTATGTTCTCATTCTTTTTTTACCTATTATGGGAGGTTACATTACTGCTACCCCGTTTCTAACAACGATGATCTTTGCCTCAAGCTATTCTATACAATTTCAACTGTTGCTAATTATAATTTTAATTACTTACTTAGTATCAATACTTTTTGGACTGTTAAAACTGATTAAAAAAAGGGTTATGTATTTTCAGATGTAAATTATAAACCGTGAAAAGGAAAAAATATCAAAAATGTTTTTGACTATTTATAAATGGAGTGAATAGTTATCTTGAGAGAAAAATTCTAGGTCAGATGTAGAATCCTCCCAAATCTAAATAGACGTTAAAAGTGTATTGATGCAGCGTACTTAAATCACCCATTATAACTCAGCCAAAATAATCCTCATATCCAATGGAATGTTAAGGTAATTTTTTTCAATATTTAGACATAAAATGTAGATATTATGTATATTCAAATTACTAACATTTATTAAAGATAATATATTAAAAATGATGATTACTGAAATGCCCGTTGCTTTCGTATTAATAAACACAGACCTTGGAACTGAAAGAGATTTACTTATAAAGCTTGGGAAGATTAAGAATGTAGAGGAAGCTCATTTTGTTTATGGTGTCTATGATATTATAGCAAAAATATCAGCAGATACTATGGAAGAAGTCAAAGAGATAGTTGCATGGAAAATTAGACGTTTAGAGAATGTCAGATCAACACTTACAATGTTAGTAATTGAAACTTTATAAAGATATTAAGCATATAGTATTATAAATATTATTTAATGATTAAAATCATATCGAGCAAGCCATCTAGCTCATAAAGAAAATGTGGAAACTTATCGATTGGAATTATAGGAACTTTGTTCATAAAAAATATTTGTTCGTTATAAAGTGTAACTATCAATGGAATCACACATGATACGTTAAGTCTTCTTTTTACTTCACTCTTAATTAATTCATTTACCCTTTCAATTTGAGCATTTGCAACTTTAGATATATTTGATACTCCCATTGTAGAGTAACGGTGTTTACAATCTATGGCTAAACCCTTCTCATCCTTAATTGCTAAGATGTCTATCTCCCTTCGAGGGTGTCTCAACCTAAAATTCTGATGGACCGAATACCCATTATTTGATAAGATAAAACAAGTAAATTCTTCAAAATCCTTCCAGTTCATAACTTTTGATACTTCATCTACAGAAGAGCCCATCTTCACAGCTGACACTGCAGTAAGGATCTTTCCTCCTTTTTGAAAGTAAACGCTATTTTCATCTATTTCAGCAATATTTTTACTTTCGAGATAGCTTAATACTTCCTTTAACATATCTATATTAAGACCACAGTTACGAGCCAGAACTCTTAAGTTAATTTTTCCTTCTATAATATGTGGAATTAAATTTATCATCATAAGTCTCATTTCATATCTCCTCTTTAAGCGATAAAACTAAGAAGTTAATATTTAATGGTTGTATAAGTTGATTTTGTGAATGGCAATTGAATATTTTCAGCTAAGAAAAATTGACTATTCTATATTTGTAATTAAGAATGAATAAAGTGGAATGTTTTTAAAGCAGAGATTGATAATAGTCGATTTGAAGTAGAAGATTCTATGATCGATCGGAAAGATTTGTTTAAGACAGTTTCTTATGTGGCAATCATTTTGATTGTTATGGGAGCCATCTGGGTAGTGCCCAGAGTTGCATTAGGAACGACAACACCCTTTCTAAGTGTATCAGGCCCAAGTATGGAGCCAACTCTCAACGACGGTGACTATATTATCATTAAGGCCGACACTTTTGATTCTTTATCAATAGGCGATATCATCGTTTTCTACCACCCTTATGACTATAAAAATGAGATAATTGTACACCGTATTTACGATATAAATCTAAACTCTGAACAAGTCTTAAGAACTAAGGGCGATAACAATAACTATCCTGACCCTTGGTATATAGAAGAGGAAGATTATATAGGTAAGTTTACAGGCATTAAAATTCCCTATCTAGGGTACCTTGCCCAATTATTTCCCTTACCTCTGAATTATGCATTAGTTATAATCATTCTTTTAATTATATTGCTTATAGAATTATATCCATTAAGAAAAGAAGAAGATAAAGAAAATAATATGAAAATACCAAGACTAACTTATGTGTAACTCATTATTTAAATATATATTTTCACTTTTATCTCTCGTGTAACTTAGTCATTATTTAAATACTAGTTTTATTTGACCTTATATAGTGAAGTTTATATTGCCCCAGACGAAAGCCATTATTAGTATTGAAAATGTAGTTGCTTCTGCCAGTGTTGATCAAACTATCGATTTAAATGAAATCGTAAGACTCTTTCCCGATGTTGAATATCATCCAGAACAATTCCCAGGACTTGTCTTTAGATTGAGATCCCCAAAGACTGCTACACTCATCTTCAATTCTGGTAAGATGGTTTGCACTGGTGCAAAATCAGAAACACAAGCCAAGAAAGCTGTTAAAGCTGTTGTCACAAAGTTAAAGAAAGGTGGTATTGAAATAATTCATGAACCAATTATAGTTATACAAAATATTGTAGCCTCAGCTGGTCTTGGTGGCAAGGTTCATCTTGAAGAAGCTGCTAGGAAATTAGAGCAATCGATGTACGAACCAGAGCAATTTCCCGGATTAATCCATAGGATGAGAGAACCTAAAACTGTTATTCTTCTCTTTGCTAGTGGTAAACTTGTTTGCACAGGCGCAAAAAAGGAAGCCGAAGTTTACCAAGCCGTTAGCAATCTACATAACTTATTGGAAGAGAAAGAGTTAATGATATACTAAAATCAAACATCACTTTTAACCATATTATAGATTGCCATTCTTTGATCGATATCAATTATATCCTTATCATAAAGTAAGTCTGCAATTTCCGTTATCTTTGCAAGAGTTTTAAGTTTTATTTGAAAAGTTGCTAATCTCTCTTTACCTCCTTCCATCCTATCGATCAAGACTAAGGCATTTTCGACTATTCCCCCTTCACTTTTTATAGCCTTTGCAGTTTTAAGGATGGAGTTACCCGTAGTTATCAAATCATCCAATATTGTAACTCTCCAACCCGGTTGTAGTAACCCTTCAACTTTCTTTAAAGCGCCGTGTTTCCTCGCCTCTTTTCTAACATATATTAAAGGTTTTTTTAAGTCATATGCTACAGCTGTTGCAAAAGTTAAACCAGCAGTAGGTATCCCACCAATAGCATCTATATTTTTAAGACCCACCATATTTTTAAGAGCTTCAACAAAAACATCTACTGTCTTATTGAAAATTTCAGGAAAACTGGGCACAATACGTAGATCAATATAATATGAACTCATCCTCCTACTAGTGAGTGTGAAAGTTCCAAATCTGAGGGCTCCTGTCTTTACAAGAACTTTTCCAAGTTCTTCAACAAGCTTAAACCTTTTCTGATCCCAACCCATAAAATACCAACTCTAATTTATTTGGTATCTTGACTTCTTAAATCTACCTCATTTCTTTGATATTGAATAATTTAATGGTGACCATCGTTATCATTTAATAACTGATGTTATAAACTTTAAATGCTATTGAATTTTTAGTCATAGTTGAGGAAAGATGAGCAAGACTGTTACAAATTTAAAAAATGCTTTTGCTGGCGAATCGCAGGCAAATCGAAGGTACTTAGCTTTTGCAAGAAAAGCTGAAGAAGAGGGATTCAAACAAGTTGCAAAGCTTTTTAGGGCAGCTGCAGAGGCCGAGACGATTCATGCCCTGAATCATCTTAGGGTAATGGATGAAATAAAATCAACAGTAAATAATCTAAATACTGCCATTTCTGGCGAGACTTTTGAGTATACAAAGATGTATCCCGAATACTTAAGTATAGCCAAGCAAGAAGAAAATCACCGCGCTACTTGGAGTTTTGAAGTTGCAAATAAAGTTGAGAAAGTCCACGCTGGTTTATTCTCAAAGGCGGTTGATGCATTAAAAAATAAAAAGGATTTGGAAAAAGTTGATTATTACGTCTGTGAGGTTTGTGGTCATACTGTCGAAGGTATAGCGCCAGATAAATGTCCTATATGTGGAGCATCGAAAACAAAATTTTTCAAGGTAGTTTGAGAACAAGAGATATTTATTAAAAGGAAAATTTCTTAAAAGGGTTATGCGAGAGACTCTCATAATTCGCACTTTCGAAAATAGTGGAACAAAATATGTTGTTTTTAGTGGAGAGAATCCAGACTATGAAAGTGATTACTTCGTCAAAGCTTCTGGAAGGTTGAATTTTATTAGACCTATTCAAATATGCGACCCTTATCATTTAAAATCTAGATCATATTTCAGATATACTTTAGGTGGTCCATTCACTTTAGTTGAAGAAGGAGTAGAGTATTTATTTGATCCGAAGCAAGATGGATGGAGGGTAAAATATCCTGAAGGAAGTTTTGAATTTAAAGGAGATCAGGAAGTACTACAAGTAATTTTAAATAAGATTAATATTAAGAAAGTAATGCAAACTCAAAAAGAAGCTGAGCTTACGACTGAGGAATCAAAAAAGGCTTTAGCTGTTTTATCTGAAATGTTAAAGGAAAATATCTTTCCTCTTGAAAAATTCGAAAAGATTAGAAAATATGCCGAAGAATGTAAGGATGAACGAGTCAAAGACATGGTCAGAATTGTTCAAAAACATTTTCATAAAACTCAAGAAGAGAATTCTGACGTAGTCATCCGTATAGTTGAATAGAATTGAAAGTTGGTTCAACTTAGTAAAAATAATATGGATGACTACTTAATGAGAAATCATTAGGTGAATTAGCCTATCTAATCGGAGCTCTCCATCCCTTACGTTAATAGGATTTTTGTCAAGTTTATGAATACCTATATCCAACATAAATTGGGTTTAATTTCACTCAATATCGTAATCTTGGATAAAACAGAATCTCTAATCTCATCTAGACCCTTAAACTTTCTAACAATCTTGCCATCAACTATGAGGTCACTCAATAGTGGATAGTATCCTTCTGGTTTTGGATTCTTATAAAAAGTTACGACATCTTCAAAACTATCTTCCTTTCTATAAACTTCTTTTCTACCACCAATGTCTCCCCTTTTCGCCCTAAATACATCCTTTTCTCCTACAATTAACTCAACTATCTTTGCACTGAAGTCGAATGTAGGAGCATTACTCACATTAGTTCCTATGCCAAAACCATCAACTATGTCTCTTAATTCTAAAATTGCATCCTCATTCAAGCCTCCCGATATAAATATCTTCACATCTTGTGCACCCCTTATCTTCAATTCCCATCTTACCTCTTCGATTATCTTCCTCCAGTTTCCCCTTCTTGAGCGAGGCGTATCAAGTCTTATACCATATAGATTTTTACCCAAAGCTTCGAAGGCCATTATCGCCTCCGTCTTCTCATCAAAGAATGTATCGACTAGTGCGATGCGAGGGACTTCACGAGGCATTACCTCATCAAAAGACTTCCATGTAATCTCTTGATCTCCAAAGCATTGAATTAAAGCATGGGGCATAGTTCCAACTGGTTTTTTTCCCATCATTTTGGCTCCTAAAACATTTGAAACGCTATCAAATCCTCCAAGGTATGTTGCCCTTTCAACAGTAGGTGCAAGAACAGGGTGAGCTCTTCGAGTCCCAAAGCTGAATACAATTTTATCTCCTACACACATCTTTACTCTCGCAGCCTTTGAAGATATCCCAGAAGACATGCATAGTAAACCTAGTAGGGGGTTTTCGTACACTGCAAAGTCCCTATACCTACCCTCAATCTGAAGAACAGGCTCATAAATGACAGAGTCTGATGATGTCAAGAATATCTCCCCCTCTTCCATAGCCCTTACATTCAATGGAAGACCTTCTAAGAGTTTGGCCACTTCATAAATTCCAGTAACAACTCCCCAGTTATCTGGATATGGTAAATTTCTAAGATAAACTTCCATCACAACTTTAGGATTAAGTCCTTTTTTCTCTAATACTTGAAGTGTATATATAAAATAAACATCCGTAGTTTCTGATCTTTTTATTTCATCTTCTTTAGCCAGCCAGAACATTCTATCTGTTAAATCTCTTCCTTCATCCACGCCCATACGTTCCATCAAAAATCCTTCGAATTTAAGTTTGGTGATATTAAAATAAACTATCGAATTCTTACATATTCGGTCACTTATGAAAAATTGAAGAAAAATTCTTGTTATTTATGCAAGGCGGGATTTTTCCTTCAACAACCAATTTATAAATTAAATTCGAGTTTTCATTCATCAACCTTAAAAAAGCCGGCCAAGTTATCACACTTTTTCCTATATAATTTGAACCATTTTTTACCACTATCACGACCCTTCCCTTTCTTGAGAAATTTGCAACTTCATAAGATATAGTAACTTTCTTTAAGAATGTAACCTTAGCTTGAAATCCATCGGACTTAGGAATCTTTGCCCTTGTTAGAGCCACTACGTAGATCATATCGTTGTGGTTAGGGCTAACATTCCAATATTTATCTCCCTTTATAGCTTCTATGAGATTCTCTATATCCTTATCTGAACACTTCGGATACATCTTTTTAAAATGAGTTAAAAGTTCTGATCTTCTCAACTAATAGGCATTAGTATATTTAAAAAATCAAATACTAAAATGTTTAAGTCTCCTAGACTTGTTGAGAGTTAAAGCCTGTTTTTGTGATCATCTCTAACCCGAAGAAAACCTAACAAGTTCAAAAAAAGGGGGGATGTTTGTTTATGGAATTATCGATACGAGCCAAGGCGAATATGTGAAATTCTGCGTTATCTCATCGCCTATCCCTGGACCTACTCCGAACGTAGCTGGATCACCTGGGCCGCTTATTGCACCCCACCAGTTGTATCTTGCTTCATCTTGGAAGTCATCTTCCCAATCAGGATTGTTGATACCATATCCAACATTCTCGTATATGTTGTTGTAGGTGATTATAGGATCGGATTGATTATTGGCTATGTATACCCCATCTGCGAAGTTCCTTATTATGTAGTTCCTATTGGCGGTATTGCCACCTATTGTAGCGTTCGAATCATATAGATAAATTCCGTAAACGTTGTTGGCGATATAGTTGCCTATTATGGTTGGGTCTGTGGCAAAGCAGTAGATGCTGATGTTGTTGCCTATGATGTTATTGTCACTTATCGTTATTGGACTGCGTATCTCGAAGAGGCGGGTTACATTTATACCTACATCATTACCTGATAGAGAACCACTATAACCTATGATGTTATCTGTTATCAAGCCGGTGCACTCTTCCAATCTAATACCATGGTCGTTGTCTGTTATCTTGTTGCGCTGTATGGTCAGATCTTCACACCCACCAGCCCAGATACCATTTTCGCTGCCACCTACGATCATGTTATCTTCCACGATTACATCATCGGATACGAAGATACCTACTTGGTGGCCTACGTTGTAGCATATGGTGTTGTAGGCAATTCTTGCTCCATCACAGGGTATTGATATCTCAAGAAGACCTGGAATATCGAGATATACCCCAACCACTAATGCATATCTAAAATCGAGCTCTAATGGGATTATTTCTAATTCTCCAAGATCCAGTATGAATCCACGCTGATACATTATTGTGTTATGTAGTATCTGTGGACTCTCACATCCTAGTAGGACCATTCCTATCATGTTATTGGTTACTGTATTCCATTCAATTGTTATTGGATTGCCGAAACCTCCTATGATCCATGCAATATACTGATCTTTCAAGATATTACCTTTGATCAGTAAGTTCTCAGAAATTAGGTCACCAATTTCTCCAGATATATCGCCCAAAGTAATCATTCCAACAAGATTTCCCATTATCTTGTTGAAGATGATCTTTACATCAGATACACCGAACATAACAGAAGCTATCGTATTTCCATTGATGGTATTATATGCTACCGTTACAGGCTCCATCAGATAGTCATCATCAAATTCTCCCCAGAGTAATATTCCAACGCCTGCATTTCCTTCTATTTCGTTATATGTTATGACTACATTCTGTCCGTATGCAACGGATACTCCAGCAAATCCAAGTAAAGTCTCTAAATCTTGCAATACATTTTCTATTAAATTGACAAGGTCTACTCCGTTACCCATTATCTTGTTGTAGCTTATAGTCACACTAAGTTCTACTTCTACATCAGTTCCATCTACTTCCACGATTGGCCAATCTCTATCTCCAACATACAAAATACCACCATCTTCGTTTGCCAATATCTTGTTGTGAGTTATGGATACTATCGGACAGTAGAAAAGAGCTATGCCATCGCCCATTCCATACCCGCCATCATTATCTCCACCGTCGAATTTAAATGCGTTTAAGCTGTTACTGTAAATTAAGTTGGACGAGATGGATACGTCATTCATATACATTAGGAATATGCCCGGACCTTCATTTTGAAAGATCTTATTACCTTTTATCTTTATATTATGTACTGAATTTGGATCATCCTCATAAACAGCAACATCATTTAGACCTAGAATACCGCCTCCAAATGGGGTTAAGCCTTCTTCTACGCCATTGTTGGCGATAATATTCTCAAGTATCGTTATGTCTGTCGAATCCTCGAAGTATATACCGCAGACATCATTATATAATATCGAGTTCTCCTTTATGATGATCTCACCCTCATCACAGTCCTCTATATATATACCGACCACAGCGTTGTCAACGATTATATTGTCATATACAAATCCGCTTGCACCGTAATAGAATTCGATAGCACCTAAATGCTCATCACCATTTGGACCACCTGGAAGTACTGTACCATTTGTAAGTGTACATCTCTCAATGTAAAGGTATGCACCTACAACGGTTATACTCTCCTTTTGTAGGTCGATCATGGAACCTTGACCAAATATTCTTGTATCACCGGTTATTGTAACACCGCCAGTATACAGAATGCTAGGATCCAGCCAGAATTCACCACCTGTACCACCGCCTACTGCATCTGATAGTGCTTCAGTAGGCTCTGCAATGGCTGGTAGTGGTATCACAAGAAGTATAGGCATCATTAGAAGTAATATAATCGTAACAGTTCCGATTACCTTTTTCATTTTTTATTCGGTATTGGTTATCTATATTTATTAATAAATCTTATCACATTAGAAATATTCTAGATATATTAATAACTTCATTTTAATTCAGAGTAACAGATCAATTCAGGGTTGATTGATATCATAGATCCTATTTTAATCATGATTTTATCTTCTTTATGACGAGTTCAGCAACCTTCCTACCTGAGAGTAACATACCACCGAAAATAGGACCCATTCTCGGTGTCTGATGTAAAGCAGCTACTGCCATCCCAGCAGCATAAAGTCCGGGACAAACTTCTCCAGTCTTTTCAACCGTAAATCTCTCACCCATATCAACCCACAAAGACTTATCCCCAAATATCTTTAAATTGAGCTCAGGCATCTTACGCGATACCACAGCTAGAACTTCGGCATCATGACCAGTACAATCTATGATAGCATTTGATCGAATTGGGAGAGGGTCGACATGAAGGCCAGACATAACAACAGACGTCCATTGAACTACTGCGCCAATGATCTTAAATGGAGACTCTCTGTATACTACATCATCTACAGTTATGCCAAGAATTATCTTTGCGCCAGAATCTATCGCTCCTGTTGCCAGTTTAGCTATCATTGCCGAAGTATCAGCTAAATATACACCATCCTCAACTATTTCTAATTTACAACCTAATTCTCTTAATATTTCATCCGCAGGTCTCTCAATGATTAATTTATGAAATCCCATTCCGCCTCCACCTATTCCTCCACCAAAAGACAATCTCCTCTCTAAAACTAGGGTTTTTAATCCACTTCGCGCAAGATACATTGATGCTGTAAGTCCAGCTGGGCCAGCTCCTACAACTATTACATCACATTTTGAAAAGTTAATCCAATCCTCTGAAGCTCTTTGTATAATGGCTCTTGTTATCAGTGTCTCATCTACAGGTTTAATATCTGCCAATCTTATTCTCAAAGAAAACTCACAATCGGCTTATTAAGCTTTAAAGTTGACATTTGTTATTGTTAATAATAAGGCACAGAATTAATATCCGACCTTTTACGCTCACGGAATCACTCATATACCCCGCCCGACTGTCAGCAATGTGTATATAGGGCCTTCTGATTGGAGATTGAATGAGATATTTAAAGACACAGGAAATGGAATATATATCAAAGGTTCGATAAGGGCTGAAATTGATACATCAGATGGCAAATTTGAATTGATTCCAAATAGCTTATCTTATAAATAAAAAAGAGGTCGGGACACGTATTAGGCACTTAAAGGTTATTGATGGAATGAAACGTGCGATTCAAATGGTAGATGCTATAGGGAAGTTGGCAACCTTGCGCCCAAATATAGAGAAAGGTTTCTTTATTTCAGAAGGTGGCCCTCATATAAGAATTAATGGCTTATACTGTTTTTAATTAAATTATTTGGCTCTGATGCGAGAGTATTATCAAGAAATTGGATCATTCCTTCTAGATCATTTTTTACTTTTTTAAGTAAGGAAACTTCAACTTTTAAGTTCTCAGCCTTATCCTTTAGTCTAGTCAAGATGAGACCCATCTCTGCCACCCTCTTCTCTTGCTCTAAATTTTCGACTTTTTGCAATAACTCTTGCTTATTTTTTTCTAGAGTCTTGAACTTGTTATGGAGCTCAACTAAAGTATTGGTTTCGATTAACTTTAGACTCCGTTTGCCCAATACGAAAGGAAACTTAGTATTGCATTTAGTACACCAGTAGATCCCTACTGTGTAATCCTTTATCTCACCATTTTTTTGAGGCTCCACTATAGGCCAAGCTTTAAGAGGCTCTAATACTTTAGAGCGACAAGTAGGGCAAGTGGGCATAAGCCGACAAACTTTGATTTACATAGCAGTAAGTTCAGTTCCCTGTGGTCTAGCGAATTTAGCTATTTCTTGTTCCAGATCGCTTCTTTCCGCCTTTAGGTCGTAGACTTCATTCTCTAATGAGGTCGCTTGATGCTCTAACTTTAGCAATGTGAGGTTCTCTCTCAGGTGTGGTATCTCCTCGATTAGCGCAGCTTTTTCAGCTTCTAGGTTTTGTATCTTCACTTCAAACTCTTTTTTCTTATCTTCAAAAGATTGAATTAATTCCATATTGATTAAGTATTAGCTTTCGTACTTCACCTTTAAAGTGAAAAAGTATCGGCGTAATGGTAAAACTCTTTAGATAACAAGATTAACGGAAACTGTTCAAGAATAATACTTATGGGTTGTCGATTAAAGAGATTACTTCCTTCTATTATTGATTTTGTTTCTGTTATGGCTAGTTATAAAATCATAAGGTTAAATTTTTCTTTAGAACCTTGCCTTTTTTGTTGTATATAGTATATGCATATACTCTAGACTTAGATATGCATTTTTTATATTACTAGTGAACAAACTCAAGTTCATAATAATTCTTTTGAATCTAATTCACCGTGGGCAAATAAACATTTAAGCCATCTTCCTTGGTATAGGAGAAAAGAATTTTGCTTTTCTTCTGTTAAGAACTCAACTGACTCTTTTAACCCCTTCTTGAATTTGTTGTAGTGTTTTTCATCATCGAAAAAAACGACAACATAGTCTCTAGGTTCTGTAAGTAGTCTTGGTAATTTTGTTGTTCTTCCCTTTCTTGACATATACCCTCAACATAGGTTTCTTTATGTCGAGATTTAATTATTTTTATTTAAAAAGTGAATAAATAATGGGTGTATTATTAACTTGTGAATTATAAATAAAGAATAAATTTTAACTTTAAATTTAAATTCTACATCTTTGTTTATTATGATATGTGTTCTGTTGGAATTATCTTGGGAGATGACTCTTTAAAATATTCTTTCCCAAATCATCCAATGAATAGTAAAAGAGTCCAATCATTTTGGGAAAAACTAAAAGAAGAAGGCTTTATTGACAGAGAAAATATCAAGATTATCAAACCTAAAAAAGCAAGTGAAGATGTTTTACTCCTTTTTCACACAGAAGATCATATAAATTTTGTAAAGAAAGCCTCCAAAGAAGGTTTTGGAGCCCTTGATAGGGGAGATACCCCTGCTTATAAAGGGGTCTATGAAGCATCGGCTTATTCTGTAGGATCTACTATATTGAGTTTAGAAATGGTTATGAAAAAAGAAATAGATCATGCTTTTAACCCGATTGGCGGATACCACCACGCTAGGAAAGATAGGTCTGCTGGATTTTGTGTATTTAACGATGTTGCAATTGCTATAAATCACGCAAAGAAGATATACGGTCTTGATCGGATTCTTTATGTTGATATAGATGCTCACCATGGTGATGGTGTTTGTTACGAGTTCTTTGAAGATCCAACTGTATTTACAGCAGACATACATGAAGATGGAAGTTACCTTTATCCTGGGACTGGATTCAGCCATGAGACAGGTTCTGGGGAGGCGGAGGGAACCAAGTTGAATATCGGCTTAGAGCCTGAAGCAGGAGATGAGGAGTTCAAGGAGGCATTTATCAAAGTTGAAGAATTTTCTTATCAAGTAAAACCTGAACTCATTTTTTTTCAATGTGGTGCAGACGGATTAAGTAATGATCCGCTTACACATCTGCGCTATACAAAAGAAGCACATAGATATGCGACAGAAAAATTACATATTATTTCACATGAACTTTGTGATGGTAGAATAATCGCTCTGGGTGGTGGGGGTTATAATCTGAACAATGTGGCTGCTGCTTGGCTTGAAGTAGTGAAAGGCTTTATGGACTGATTTAATTTTTTATAAAAACGAATTTTTGTAGCCTTTTAATAGCCTCTAACTTCTCTTGATGACCTACTTGTGTTTGTTCAATAACATGAAAAAGTATCTTAATCGATCTGTCCATCTCCCTTCTATCAATAGGTCTCGGAACTCCATCCTTCCCACCGAAGGCAAATGTATACTTTACAGGATCTCTCCAACTGGTTGTCTTACCATAAATCAATTCAGATATCAAAGCTAAGGCCTTAATAATAGATGGTCCAACGCCTTTAAAGGTCAATAGCTCTTCATAGTCTTTCGGCTGAAAATCATACAATCTCTTAAAAATTTCCCAATTCAATTTCTTTGGCATCGAAAATCCTCTGACAATCTTGAATGAGCTATGATCCGGAATCCAAAGGTCCAAGGTACAAGGGGCACTAATTCTTTTAATAGACGAGATAAGGTTGTTAGGGTTCCCTTTTACCAAATCCACACATGTCTTTCTATTATCGTCTGCTTCTTTTGCAGTCATATTGAGCACATATCTTCTTTTTACCTCACCGACTATCGCTTCATGAGGTTCAACAACAAATTTTTCTACATTTTCAGAAAGCCAATGGTAACGCCTTGCGGTTTTATCTTGTAAATTCATACCTTGCTGAATAACAGACCATTCTCCTTCCTCTACTATGAAAAATGCATGGTGATATAGTCTATAATCTGCTTGGATGGCTACATTATCGACTTTTGCACAAATTTTACTTGCATACTTTAATCTTTCAATTTTAAAAGATGATAAGTCAAATTTTTTACCTATATAATCTATCTCAGATTGAGCTCTTAAAGAGGCTTTTCCTTTACCCCCTGCCATCATTATCCCAAAATTTTCATTTAAAAGAACCCTTTTTAAAATGCCTGTAAGAACTGTAGTTAATCCTGATGAGTGCCAATCAAATCCTAATACACAACCCAAAGCTTGAAACCAATAAGGATTTGAGATTCTTCTCAAGAGTTCATGAGTTCCATATTCATTGACTATTAGCCATATAATTTCTTTTGATAGTCTCTCCATTCTTAGGAGCAACCATCTTGGCGCATGTCCACCATGCAAGGGGAGTATAGTGAACCCTGTTCTCTTCAAAAAAATCTCCGACTAATCTATATTAAAATACATAAAAATACTAATTAATTATTATTATTTATTTAACTATATGTAATCATAGAAATAAAGAATATAAACAACTTTTATCATTTATATTATTGTGAGAGATTTGTTTAGAGATGAAGACATTGATGAATGGGTAAAAAGACGTTGGCGTTGGCCATTCTTCAGTAGTAGATTCTTTGAGGATATAGACAAGATGTTTGAAGATATCTTTAAAGATATCGAAACGCAAGTTCCTGAAGACTTAGCAAAAGAGCGTAAACTTCCTGATGGGCGTACGATTAAGGAGTTTGGACCGTTTGTCTATGGTTATTCAGTAAAAATAGGTCCAGATGGTAAGCCTGTTGTTAGGGAGTTCGGTAATGTCAGACCTTCTTCTCCAACATTTCCTTTTGGAAAGCCTAAGATGGAAGTTAAAAAGCAACGAGAGCCTTTAGTAGATGTACTTGATGTTGAAGACTCGATAAAAGTAGTAGCAGAGTTACCTGGAGTCGAAAAGTCAGATATAAAACTCGATTGTGCTAAAAATACTGTAACCATTTCTGTTGATACTGAAGCTCGAAAGTATTATAAGAAGGTCGAACTACCTTCAGAGATAGATCCAGAAAGTGCTCAAGCATCTTATACTAATGGCATTTTAGAAGTAAAACTCAAGAAAGCAGTACCGACTCCAAAGGGAAAGCGTATAGAGATAGAATAATTTCAGGAATGACAGGAACAAAAATTTAGGTATCAGATATCAAACGTAGATAGGTATTGAGGGAAGCATCTCAAATTCCGCTTCCTTCATACAATAAATCACCAATTCTCATCAATCCTTCTAAAATTTTGTGCTCCTTTTGACATGCACTTATTCTAATGTAGTTTGGGTAATCGCCAAATGTTGTACCTGGCGCCACACACACATTTTTCTTTTTTAATAAATCAAAGGAAAAGCTAATAATATCAAAATTTTCATTTTGACTGATTTGAGGGAATATATAGAATGCTCCCTTAGGTTCATAATATTTTACATTTATCTTTTTCAATTCTTCACATATTAACTTAATTCTTTTTTTAATCAGATTTATGTATTCTTTAACGTCATCCCTACATTTGAGGGCCTTTATCGCTGCATATTGAATAAATTCTGGCACACTTGTCGCTGCTAAAGCTTGAATTCCAGAAATTTTTTTTATAGTTTCAATATCCGAAATGGCATAACCTATCCTAAAGCCTGTCATGCCATAGCTTTTAGAGAAAGACGAGACGTATATCGATTTGGAATTATGAAACTCCAAGATGCTGTTATAGGGTTCGAAGGCATAATCCAAATACACTTCATCACTCAAGATAGTTATCTTCCTTTCATTTGCCAATTCTACAATAGCTTTTAGATCATGTTTTTCAAGAACTTTACCCGTTGGATTATTTGGATAGTTGATAACGATTAATTTAGTAGAATCGTTAACAAGTTCTGATAAAGATTCAATATCAGGTCTCCAGCCATCTCTAAGCTTTGTTTTAAAGCAAATGGCTCTACCTCCTACAGCTTCTATGCAATCTACATAAGCCGGCCATGCAGGCTGTATCACTATAGCCTCATCACCTGATGTAAGCTTTGTTAAAATGCTTGCATAAACTGAGAATCTCCCTCCACATGTCACAGCTACTTGTTCAGGGGATATTTTTCTTTTGTAACGTTCATTCACAAAATTTACGATCGCCTCTCTTAAATCTGGAATCCCTGAAGGCTCAGTATAGTGGGTAAAACCTTCTTTTATTGAATCACACGTTGTTTTTTTAACCCTCTCTGGAGGACCAAAATCCGGTTCACCAACCTCTAAATGTATTACCGAATATCCTTTCCTCTCCATCTTTTTAGCTAGAATAAACATATCAATGATACTAATAGCTTTCATAACCTTGTCCTTGCTTTTTTGCATTCTCACAGCCTCTTTTATCAAGAGATTCAAGATCCTTAATCCAAATATTTCATTTACATTATACTTCTTGCAAGCATCTACAATTGAACTCTTCAAATTCTTCTCTACTTTATAGTCCACAATAGGCAAGTTCAGAGAACGTTTTATTCTATCGATCTTTTTTGTAAGCTTAAAGCGTTTGCCTGTAAGCTTTATTATATCAATAGTTATATCTTGAACTTCCTCACGCAAACTCTCCAGTTTTAATTGTTCCGACAACTATAGCTCACTAATCTATTGGATTATTGTTTAGGACAGGAGGTATAAGACCAGCCCTGATAGAATGATCTGCTATAACGCAAGCTACAATATCTTCAACGACAGGAACTGCTCTTGGAACGATACATGGGTCGTGGCGACCAACAATGACTAGATCAACTTCTTTCAAGATATCAAGGTTGATACTCTTCTGTGGTTTGCTTATAGATGAACTAGGCTTAAATGATAATCTAAATATTATTGGCATTCCATTTGAAATGCCACCTAGGATCCCGCCTGCCTTATTGGTTATAGTAACGATCTTCCCTTCCTTTACACTAAAAGGATCATTACATTCTGATCCTTTTAACCTTGATGCTTCAAAACCAACTCCAAATTCAATACCTTTTAAAGCTGGTATAGAGAATAGCGCTTTACTCAAATCAGACTCTAATGAGGAGAATACTGGTTCACCTAGGCCTACCGGAACGTTTAATACTTTACATTCAATTATCCCACCCACACTGTCTCCTTTTGACTGCTCTTCCAATATCTTTGATTTCATCTTCTTTGCAGCTTCGAAATCTGGACATCTCACTTCATTAGAATATCTAAACTTTTTAGCCACATCATCAGATACTTCCTTTGCCCTAATTCCACCTATTTCGATAGAATAGGCAAAGACATCAATTCCCAGTATGTAGGAGATGAGTTTCTTAGCAATGGCCCCGGCTATTACAAACGTCGCCGTCACCCTTCCTGAGAACCTACCCCCTCCTCTCCAATCATTATAGCCACCATACTTCCAGAAAGCTGTAATATCTGCGTGTCCTGGTCTTGGAATCTTCTTTATCTTTTTATAAGGTTCAGAATCGACATCTTTATTCCAGATTAAAGCACATATGGGAGCACCTGTTGTGTATCCTTCGAAGACTCCTGAGAGTAACTCCACCTTATCTTTTTCAGATCTTTTAGTTGCCGTAGTTGATACACCAGGTCTCCTTAAATCTAAATCTTTCTGAATATCACCCTCTCCTAATGGTAAACCTGCTGGGCAACCGTCTATTACTGAACCTACACATCTACCATGGCTCTCACCGAAGCTAACTACTATGAACCTTTCTCCAAGCAAGTTGCCTGGCATTTATACGCCCTCTATTTTTGCTCCTAATGATTTCATGTCTCTAATAAAATCAGGGTAAGATACATCGACTGATTCTACACCTTCTACAGTGCAAGGTCCAGATGAAGCCATAGATGCTGCACAGAAAGCCATGAAAAGTCGATGATCATCATGTGCATCTAATGAGCAGCTCTTCAATTCCTCACTACCTTGTATCAACATCCCGTCTCTCAACTCTTGTATATCAACACCAAATTTCCTCAATTCATTAGCTAATATGGAGATTCTGTCCGTCTCTTTGAACCTAGCATGCTCAACACCTTTTATGAACGTCTTTTCTCTACACTTTAGAGCGACTACTGATAAAACTGGGAGTAAGTCAGGGGAGTCTGATAAATCAAATTCCCCGCCTTTTAAATTATAACCTTTTGATAAAGTTATTGTACCCTTTGATCTATCGATACTATAATCGGCTCCCATTTTTTCCAATATATCAACAATACGCATATCTGCTTGAGGTAGATTGAAGTTCAGATTTTTTATAGTCACTTTTTTACCAGCTAGTAATGCGCATGCCATTAATAAAGATGCAGAACTAAAGTCTCCTGGTACCTTAAACCCTACACAATGGTATTCTTGATTTGATGGGATAGTATATTTTCTATAATCCTCATATGAAATATCTACACCAAATAATTTCATCATAGTTAAAGTCGCATCTATATAAGGTCTGGATACTGTCTTTCCACGAACTATTATAGATGTCGGACTTTTAGCTTTTGGTGTTGCGACCAATAGTGAAGATATAAATTGGGATGATATATCTCCTTTTATCGTAGTCTCTCCACCTTGTATGCCTCCACCTTTCACAATAATAGGAGGAAGTCCATTTTTACGTGATGAAAAACAGTCTACACCCAAACTCCATAATGCTGAAAGTAAGGGTTGCATAGGCCTTGACCTGATGCTCCCATCACCAGTAATTATCGAGTAGCCTTCTGGAGCTAATGATGCTATAGACGTTATAAACCGCATAGTAGTCCCTGAATTCTCTACATTTATAACATTCTCAGGTGTTGTTAGGTCTGGATTTCCTTTTATTTTAAGATCATTATTTTTATGATCTATAAAAGCGCCAAAAGCTGAACATGCCTTTATTGAAGCCAGAGTATCCCTTGAGATAAGAGCGTTTTTAACGATCGATCTCCCAGAAGTAAGGCTAGAGAGGATTATTGACCTGTGTGTATAACTCTTGCTTGGTGGAGTATAAACATTACCATTAAGTTCACTAGGGAATATCTTTATAGCTGTCAATCAATCAACCATCCTTGCTTTTTCGTTATTTATCCTCGTAGATATAACTTCTCCAGGGAGATTCGACCAGACTGATATGATATCGTCAACTTTATCTGAAGAGCAGACTGCACTTACGGCCGGTCCAGTACCTGATAGACCTGCACATATAGCCCCTGCCGAGAGTGCACTAATCATTGGCTTTGTGCTGAATCCCAATGCAGTTGAGCAAGCTAGACCATTTAAAACCATTGCATCCCAATATTTTCCTCTCATAACCATTAAATTGGCTTCTTCAAAGAGAGATTTAAAATTATTGAGCATAATCACATCAACATCTTTTGTATATGCTTTTTCAGGTGGGACATATATTAAAATACAATTTTTTTCCATAAGGATCTCTCTTCTTTTTATTATACGATCTTTGTTATCTGTTACAACCAAACCCCCAAAGAATGATGCGCAAGCATCATCGAAAGCACCAGTTATCGTCACACCAGCCTTAATGGAAGAATTTACGCCTAAATTAATTAATGTAAAATCATCCAACTCTTCTCTTAAAGATGAAACTATTGCTAAAACGATCGCATTTGCAGCTACACTTGAACTCTTTAGACCTTTACCGATCGGTATCTCGGATTTGGTCGTTACTTTCGCTCCGTAATTTTTATGCCCAAAATGTGCTAATACTTCCTTAACAATATATTTTCCCAAAGTTTTATCTCTTTCACAATCACACCCCACGATTTTGATATCGATTTCTTCAGAACCTTCTATAAGCTCGACTTCAGCTTCAGTCTTCAATCGAATCCCTAGAGCAGCTCCTTTTCCAGTTGCGATTGCGTTCACTATAGAAACAGCTCCAAAAGCAAAACCTTTCCCCTTCATTCGAGAACCTCCAAGACAGCTTTCTTCATTATTTCAATCGGTGCATTTATTCCAGTCCAAAGCTTAAATGATTTAGCACCTTGTCCTACGAACATCTCATAACCAGGGATTATCTTAGCTCCCACTCTTTCAGCATCCTTAATTAACTTCGTCTTCTTCGGTTTATAGACAACATCAAAGACTACAATATCCTTAACCCTGAAAAATTCTGGTTTTATTATACTCTCATTCAATTTTGGATATGCACCAATAGGAGTCGCATTTAAAAGAATATTAATTGAACTCATGGCTCTTTTTAAAGAACTCGACGTAAGCTCTCCAACAGCACAAATCATATCCAACTTTTTACTCAATTCTTTTATCATTGATTTCGCTTTGTCAAGTGTGCGATTTAGTACAACAATTTCATTACAACCTAAAGATACTAAAGCTACTATACATGCCCTAGCAGCTCCACCAGCACCTATTAATAAGGCTCTTGAACCAAGTAATGAATTAGTGACAGTTTTAAGCGCCGATACTACTCCATCTACATCCGTATTATAACCTATCAAGTCGCCATCATGGTTCACTACAGTATTTACAGCACCTACTAATGATGCACTTTCATCTATTTTGTCAAGAAAATTGATTATAGAAACTTTATGGGGCATAGTGACGTTGAAACCTTTCACCCCTAAAACCTTTAAACCAATAATAGCCTGTTCTAAGTCCTCAACGTCAAATGCGAGGTAGACATAATCAAGATTTTTAGCACGAAAAGCTTCATTCTGCATTATAGGTGAGAGTGAGGTTTCTACAGGATGACCTATTACACAATACAGCTGTGTTTTACTGTTAATTCTCCAATTAAAATAAACCATAAAACTCTCTTAACTCTTTTATCGTTATTTGGGCAGGTGCGGTTGGTAAGTTTGAGAGAGAGGCATAAGTAAAGGGGCTACCGAAGAGTGGGCAAAGTATTCTAGAAATCTGCCCCTTCTCACCCATACAGAATGCTATTAGCCTATCTAGCTCTGAGATTTCATATAGTTTTAGGATAGAAAGATTATCCATAAAATTATTTGCCATAGGTACAATTTTTACTAAATCTCCTAAGAATTTTGCTTTATTGAAGGTATTTTTTAATATTTGAAAAGGAGGCGTATCTCTGAAGTCATGCCAAGATATGATTAATAAAACTCCCGACTTTCTTATAATATCTATAAGTTCAGGCTTACTTTGAGCTAGACTTAACTCGATATCGATATACGCGGGTTTAAACTTTGCTAGTTTTATCAATATTTTTTGTCTTTCTATTTCACTTTCCTTGAACTTACCACCCTCACTTCTTGCTCTACATGTCAATATGACTCTTTTTTCGTATCCTTTAATGACTTTTTTTATATATAAAAAATCAATTTTGTCGAAGTAATCTATCCTTATTTCTATCAGATCTGAGTGAGAAACAAGAGCTTCTTCTACCTTCTCCTTAAGCAAGTATGTATCTTTTACACCTATCGCGGTGCATATCTTTACTTGTCTGTTAATTAATTTCAAAAGGCTCTACTTTTCTAAGATATGTTCGTTCACTTGAATGCCGAAATGCCTACCCGTAACTTCTTGAACATAAGCAAGAACTTCATCGTTAGGCTTTATTTCTGTAGCTGAAATCAATTCGCCTTTTTTTCCAGCTAGCCTTATCGTTTCTGCATTCTGGACAAGTATGCTTGCTTTAAGATTATTATAAATTGCTTTTAATAAGCGCAAGGGTCTTCTCTCTATCTTTGACCTTCCAACTATCGCCGATTTCGTTATGCCTTTACTGTTAACTATAAGAACTTCATCTCCTGCTTCTATTTCAGAGAGGTACTTTGTGCTAGCATCTGCGAGAAGTATGTAACTATGGACTGCTCCAGCGTTGATACGAAAAGGTCTTGGAGCAGAAAATTTTGATGCTATCGCTTCACTCCGAATTAAGAAGAAAAAACTTGATTGACTTCCTATAAGTGCTCCATCATCGATTTCAAGCATAGATGCAGTATCGATACAAGCCCTATCTCCCATGCCAATATCCTTTACTTCTGTTATCTTGACTGGTACCAACTCAAGGCTCTTTGGTAACGAAAGAAGGCTCAAAAGACTTTTTAAATCATCAGGACTTTTTGGAGTGTATATTATACCATCTACACCTAGCTCGAGCACACCGAACATAGTCTGAATTTCCTCTAAAAAATCTATCTTAGCAAATAATTTTGTATCTTTCTTATGTAACTGAGCAACCAAATTCTCCAAGGGTATAATCTTCCAATCCTCAGTTTCAATAAAGACGCCCATTGCTCCTTGCTCGGAAGCATTTACAACGATACTTTCATCTGCTTTTTGTGTAATCTTAATCTTTAAAGCGAATTCTTTTCCCATTTTATTGACATCTACTGCTTTTTGCAGAGAGTCCAACAATATCACATCTCCCTTATCTGAAGAGGAGTATACCTTCACTTTCCTACGTATAGTATTGTCGATCAGTTCTGGATCACAGAAAAAAGAATTAATATTATTTTCAATAGCTGTCTGTATTATTTTAGATGTAATATTTTTATCATCTGGCAATACGAGTATGATTTCTCTATCCATTGTTTCTAGAACCATACTTTAACACCTCCAGAGCCTCTTCTATGCTCTTACCTTGCATGATTATCATATCAAGTGCACGTACTATGGCTTCAGGATGATCATGTTGGAAAATATTCCGACCAAATGCAACACCAATAGCGCCTGCATTTATCGATCCATATGCCATCTCCAATACATCACGACTTGTTTCACACTTTGGTCCTCCAGCTATAACTATGGGCACGGGGCATCCTTCGATGACTGTCTTGAACGAATCTTGATCACCAGTGTAGATAGTCTTAATGATATCAGCACCAAGCTCGGCTCCTATCCTTGCTACATGGGCTATTGTAGATGGATCATTCGGGTCTTTTATATTCTCCCCTCTTGGGTACATCATAGCCATAAGAGGCATATTAAATATATCACAATCATTGGCTATGTTCCCCAATACTTCGAGCATCTCAGGCTCTTCGTTACATCCTATGTTAACATGTATTGAGGCTGCGTCGGCTCCAAGCCTTACAGCCTCTTCAACAAATCCAATCTTCATCTTTCTATTGAGTGTTAAACAAAGATTTGTACTAGCAGAAAGGTGCATTATTAAACCTATTTTCGGGGGTTCTTTCAATGATTTGATTATCCCTTTATGAACTAATGCTGCCGTTGCTCCTCCTTTATGGACCTTTTTAATCATATCATCCATATCCGTAAGACCTTTTACCGGTCCTATTGTAACACCATGGTCCATTGGTATACATATCATTTTACCATTTTTAGTAAGTCTTTCTAGACGAATATTTTTTCCTGTGACCATCCCTACATCATCTTGATATTGATAAACCTGAACCTTCCCTTATGGCTTAGGAAATGTAACCAAAGAATACTGGGATCTCTTTGAAACCAGGGATTGTTCACTAAAAAGTATAGATAACTCTGATCTATCATTCTAGTTACGCCCAATACCTTTGTCTTCACTCTCCTTTTAATGTTCTTCTAAGTAATGTGAGAGCCTTCTCCGTTTCATTATTTGATATGAAGAGTTTAAGGGATGAACTTATAGTGACTAAACCATATATATTTATTCCTTGATCGGCCAAAGGGGTTATAAAGCGTTGAATAATTCCTGGATTTGTCTCTAACTCCCTTCCTCTGATCGATATTAAAGATAAGTTCTCAAAAGAGCTTACGGCTTTACCGATCTTTTTCTCAACTAGCAATTCATGCAATATGTTCAATATTTTTCGTCCATTAGATATATATACGATAGATGATTTTTCATCGGATGTGATTGAAATTATATCACCACCTGATCTTTGTACCTCGTCCATAATTAATATTAACGATCTTGAATCAGATGCCTCTTTACCTACTATAGTCACCATAGTTATAGGTCTATCGTAGCATTCAAACTCGTAACCAAGAGAGCCTTTTCCAATTACAGTTCCTCCTAAGGTAAGACTCTTATTATTAAGACTTAGTATTCTAACAATGAGATCATCATTTTTATATCTAAGAGCCTTGTTTTGAAGTATCTTCGCTCCTCCAGCTGCAAGTATATAGGCTTCCTCAGGATCAAGAACATCGATCGGCACAGAACCATTTACTTTTGATGGATCGGCAGTAAGTATATTACCTACATCTTTTACTAGTACTACCTCCTTTGCATTTAGACAACTACCCAATAGCACAGCTGTAGTGTCACTACCTCCCCTACCCATAGTTGTTACTTTATTGGCTCTATTTTTACCTATGAACCCACATATGACAGGTATTTTACCAGATTCTATTAATGAAAGCAAATTTTTATCCACCGCTTTTTTAGTTTCATCAAATGAAGGATCGGCATTGCCATACTTGTCATCAGTGATAATAGGCCAATTGGGAGATTCTGTATCTATAACACAAGAATCCAAACCTCTCGAAGTAAGGGCTGCTGACATGATTCTAGCGCTTGTCTTTTCACCCATTGCTAATATCTCATCAAGGTCAGAAGCCGAAAGATTAGGGGCTATTTTCTTTACTAAATTAAGAAGCTCATCAGTTTGACCCTTGAGAGCTGATACAATTACAACAATTCTTGAACCTTTTTCAACTTCAGATTTTATCATATCAGCAGCTTTTTTCACGCTCTTTTCATTCATTAAAACTGAACCACCGAATTTTACTACAATTATCGGTTTCTTCAAAAAATCACCTTTTAGAAACAAATCTTGAACTAGGAATTATGACATCTATAGAGTTTTTTAAGCAAAATATTGGCAATCTATAATAAATAAAGTGTATCGCCTCTTTTAGAAGGAAAATTAGATATTTATATTTAAATCTTTTTTTACGAAGCTTTCAACAAGATTGATTATATATTTTATAAATAATCTAATCATTGATTTATTCATTTATAATAATTCAAATATCAAACTTTTTGCATTGTAGCTCTTTTCAATTCACTCGTATATTTTTTAATTTTATTCAACATACTATTTACAGAGCTACTTCTCTTGATTATTTCTACAAAAGCACTACCAACTATAACTCCATCAGCACCTGCTTCTATGATGCTATGGATATGATGTGATTGAGAAATACCAAAACCTACAGCAATAGGTATTTTTCCTTTAGTATAGGGGAGAATTTTCTTAACAATCTGGATTGTTGATTGTTGAAGTTCCTTTCTTGCTCCAGTTACTCCAAAAAGGGATATTAAATAAAGGAATCCTGAAGTGTATTTGATGATCTTTTCTAATCGATCAATCGATGTTGAAGGAGAAGAAAGAAATATGGTATCCAATCCATGCATATCGGCTATAAGCTTATAATCTTGTGCTTCTTCTACTGGTAGATCTGGAACAATAACTCCGTCGACTTTATTCGTTTTAGCAATATCGAAGAATTTTTTTAATCCCATTCTAAAGATCGGATTATAATAGGTAAGAATAACAATAGGAATATCAAGTTCGTCTTTTATCTCATTAGCTAAGTCTAGAACTATTCGAGGGGTTGTCCCAGAGCTCAATGCCCTTTGATTCGCTTCTTGTATTGTTGGACCATCTGCAATAGGATCAGAAAAAGGCATCCCCAATTCTAAGATATCTGTCCCATTTTCTACTAAAGCCCTAGCGATCTTTGGGGTCAGGTCAGGTCGGGGATCTCCACCCATAATATAGCTGATTAGGGCACCCTCTCTTTCTTCTTTAAGTTTTTTAAAGGTTTTCTCTAGACTCATTTGCCCTTCACTTTAAGAAAATCTGAGACGACTTGGACATCCTTGTCTCCCCGGCCGGATAGAGTTAAAATAATACAATCATCTTTCTTCATACTTCCTGCTAACTCAATAGCAAAGGCTAAGGAATGGGATGGTTCTAAAGCAGGGATTATACCTTCAGTTTTAGACAATTTAAGGAAGGCTTCAATAGCTTTACTATCTGTTACGCTCGAGTACTCAGCTCTATTTATCACTTTTAAGTAAGAATGTTCAGGTCCAACTCCAGGATAATCGAGTCCTGCTGATATGCTATGAGTCGTACATATCTGACCATTTTCATCTTGAAGAAAGTGAGTGAGCATCCCATGTAAAATACCCTCATAACCAGCGCAAAGTGAAGCGGCATGCTTACCTGACCCTATACCTTGACCTGCTGCCTCAACCCCATATAGCTTAACAGAGAGATCATTTATAAAAGGGTAAAAAGTACCTATTGCATTACTTCCTCCTCCTACACAAGCAACTAAAGCTTCTGGCAATCTTTGCTCTTTTTTCATTATCTGTGACTTTATCTCTCTTCCTATGACACTCTGAAGGTCTCTTACTATCATAGGGTAGGGATGAGGTCCTACAACAGAGCCAATTAGATAATATGTATTTTGAATATTCGTTACCCAGTCTCTGAGAGCTTCATTTATTGCATCTTTTAACGTTTTCGATCCTGATTTAACTGGATGGACTTTGGCATTCAATAATTTCATTCGAAAGACATTTAGCTTTTGGCGTTCGATGTCTTCAGTACCCATATAGATTTCAGCTTTCAAACCAAGGACTGCAGATGCTATTGCAGTAGCCACACCATGTTGTCCAGCTCCTGTCTCCGCGATAACTCTTGTTTTACCTATCTTTCTTGCCATAAGAGCTTGACCGATTGTGTTGTTAATCTTGTGAGCGCCCCCATGTAACAAGTCTTCTCTCTTGAGGTAGATTTTTGCACCGCCCACCTCTTTTGTCAAGTTTTTAGCGAAATATAATGGGGTTGGTCTTCCTGCATATTCTGAGAGATAATATTCAAGTTCATTTTTGAAGTCTGGGTCGTCCTTTAACCTCGAATAAGCTTTCTCTAGCTCAAGAATAGCACTCATTAGAGTCTCTGGAACAAATCGCCCTCCATATCTCCCATATTTCCCATTTATTGGATTCTTAAAACCTATCAAACAATAACCCTCTTTGCGTTTTTTATAAAATCGTGAACTTTTTTATGATCCTTTATACCTGGGTATAACTCAACCCCACTGCAGACATCTACTGCAAAAGGTTTAACTATTCTAATAGCTTTCTCTACATTTTCAGGGTTTAATCCTCCGGCTAATATCAAGGGCTTTGGATCTATTGTCTCCCTTACTCTTGTACATATGTAAAAATCATTGATTATTCCCGTTCCACCATGCTTACCTTCGAGGTAAGAGTCAATAAGTACGGCGTCAAAATCTTCTAAATCATTCAAAGCTTTCATAGGTCTGTCAGGTTTCAAAGTTATAGCCTTTATTAGACGTGTTTTACAAAATACATTAGGTAAACTAATGTCACCATGTATCTGAATGTGTTCAGGTTTTAACTTATCATGTATTATGATAAGTTTATCTAAATTATTTACAACCGTTACAACTACGCAGCTAACAAATATCGGTACCTTACTCATTAATTCTCTTGCTCTATCTATAGTTAAACTTCTTGGTGATGATTTCACGTCTATAATAAAACCTAATGCATCTGCCCCTGCAGATACTGCATCTTCAAGGTCTCTCTCATTTGTAATACCACACACTTTTACTTTTACCATTTTATATTGCCTCAACTAGTTCACGGACCTTGACCTCAACATCATTATTAGTCATTATAGCCGTACCTACAAGAAATGCGCGTGAACCTAAATTATATAGCAACCTTACATCGTCAGGAGTGGCTATTCCGCTCTCGCTTATTATTATCCGTCCTCCATCTCCGATCTTACTCAAAATTCTTTTTGTAATTTCAAAACTAACGCTCAAACTTGATAAGTCTCTATTGTTTATCCCAATCATGTCAGCTTCAGTTTGAAGGGACGACTGGAATTCAGCTTCACTATGAACTTCTAGTAAGACTTCAATATCTTTCGACTTAGCAATTTCGATCATCTCATGTAAACTTTTTGAACTCAATTCACGATCAAATATCGACTTAATTAATAGAATGGCATTTGCACCTATCTTTTCAGCAGCTTCAATCTGAATTGGACTTATTATGAAGTCTTTCATTAAAAGTGGTAGATTCAGTAGTTCTCTAACCGTAGTTATATTTTGTAACGAACCCCTGAAATGAGTTGGTTGAGTAAGTACAGATATGCCCACCGCCCCTCCCCTTTCCATAGCAAGTGCTAGTTCCTTTACCTTCATCTTCTCTCTTAGTATACCTTTTAATGGGGAAGCTGGCTTGATCTCAGCTATTATAGGTGCCCTCTTACAAAGTTTGATAGCATTCTTTAAACTCTTATGAACTTTCCTTCCATTATCTGGGATATCATAATAACCCTTTTCTATTATCTTTTGAACTTCTTGAACTATAAAATCTAGAAAGTCAGCCATATTTTGTTTCCAACCCCTCCAGTTTTTCCATATCTCCATTGCAAAACTTTATCATCTCCTTGAGCTTTGTATAAGTAGCACCGCTCTTGATAGACTCATTAGCTAATTCTAATGCTTCATCAAACTTATCTACAAGTCCACCAACTATTATACCAGCAGCTGAATTTATAAGAACAATATCCAACTTTGGGTCTCTATCAGTGTAGTATCCGTTGATGATTTTAAAAACGATCTCGGCGTTCTCATCTGGACTAAATCCCGAGATTTCCTCTGGCTTTGCTAATCTAATACCAAATTGTTTGGGAGAAAAATCCATAATGGTTATTTCACCATCTTTTAACCTTACTATTTCCGTCCTCCCAATAGTAGATATCTCATCCAATCCATCTAAGCCATGTACTACCATCGCCTCTTCACTACCTAGATTCTTTAACACAGAAGCAATAGTCCCCGTCAAAGATCTCTCATAAACGCCAAGCAAGAATCCTTTTGCATTAGCTGGATTGGTTATGGGGCCTAGGATGTTGAAAACAGTTCTTATTCCAATCTCTTTCCTAGGCTCTGAAGCATATTTCATAGCAGGATGAAATCTTGGAGCGAACATAAAGCCTACCCCTATCTTTTCCACTGCTTTCTCAACTAAACCTGGATCTGTGTTTAGGTCATAACCCAGTTTCTCAAGAACATCCGCACTACCACATTTGCTTGTGAATGAACGATTGCCATGCTTAGCTACTGTTATACCAATACCAGCAACCACAAAAGCTGATGTTGTACTGATGTTAAAGGATTTAATTCGATCTCCACCTGTACCAACAATATCTACAATACGCCTATTTACATCAGGATGTATCTGAAAGCAGTAATCCCTCATTACCTTAGCAAAGGCTGAAATCTCTTCAACACTCTCACCTTTCATCCTCAAAGACGTTAACAAGGAGGCTATTTGGGCATTTGTGGCTTTACCTGACATTAGTTCTTTCATAATAGCTCCAGCTTCTGGATAGTTCAGATCTCTACCACATACAATCTTTCGAATTGCTTCCTTAATCATTCTTAATCACAATTTAAAAAGTTACTAATTATCTTCTTGCCATTCTCTGTAAGTATAGATTCGGGGTGGAATTGAAGTCCCTCTATGGGGTATGTTCTATGCCTGACCCCCATAATCTCGCCATCATCTAAAGATTCAGCTGTCACTTTTAAACAATTAGGAAGCGTTGACCGTTCGCCTACAAGTGAATGATATCGAGTCGCTTTAAAAGGGTTCTCTATATCTTTAAAAACTCCATATCCATCATGCTTGATCATACTAGTCTTACCGTGCATTATCTTAGTGGCACGAATTATTCTACCTCCTAATGCATGAATTATTCCTTGATGACCTAAGCATACACCTAAAATAGGGATTTCATTACCTACATGTTTAATTATCGATGAGCAGTTACCAAAGTACTTCTCATCTTCAGGAGTTCCAGGACCTGGTGATATTACTATACCATCCAATTTAAGATTCTTTACTTTTTTGAAGTTAATTTGATCATTTCTATATACTAAAGGCTTGCAACCTAACTCACCTACATATTGAACTAAATTATATACGAAAGAATCATAATTATCTATTATTAGAATTCTCATTTATTGCTCATCCCAGAAGCTTCCAAGGCCTTCATCAAAGCTTTTACCTTATGCTCAGTCTCTGCCCACTCCTTTAAAGGATCGGAATCTGCTACAATACCAGCTCCAACTTGAATGTATGCCTTATTACCATTTGATACTAAGGTTCTTATAGTTATTGCAAAATCTGCATTTCCGTTGTAAGAAAAGTATCCTATAGCTCCTGCGTAGGGTCCCCTTCTTGTGGGCTCTAATTCATCTATTATCTCTATAGCTCTTATCTTAGGTGCTCCGGTAACTGTTCCAGCTGGAAACACTCCTTTAAACGTATCAAAAGCATCATTATTCCTTCTCAACTTTCCTTGGACTCTTGAAACTATATGATGAACATGGCTGTATTGATGCACTTCCATGAACTCAGGCACACAAACACTCCCAAACTCACATACCTTCCCAAGATCATTTCTTGCTAAATCCACTAACATAACATGTTCTGCACATTCTTTTGGATCAACAAGGAGTTCTTTTTGTATAGCATAATTAGCTATTTCGTCATCTAGTTTAGGTCGAGTGCCAGCTATAGGAAATGTCTCCACTATACCGTTATCTACTCTGACAAGCATCTCTGGACTAGACCCAACAATCTGCCGATCTTCCATCTTCAAAAGGTACATATAAGGAGATGGATTTATACGTCTTAAAGCTTCATAAAAGCAGATAAGGTCTCCTCTGATATTGAACTCATATCGCTTCGATAAAACAGCTTGGAACACATCTCCAGAAGATATATAATCTTTTATCTTTATCACCTTTTCACAAAAAGAGTCAAAATCAATATTCACTTTAGGTTTCGAATAAGAAAGATTATCTTTATTTATAGACTCTCCGAGCGCTAATTCGATATAGTTACTCAGATCCTTTTCCCTGAAATAATAAAAGGCTTGTCTAGTTGTATGGTCGAATACAAAACCATCATCATAGATACCAAACTCGATATAAGGAGAATTCAATTCATGTTCTTTTTTCGATTTTATATTTTCCCAATATGTAATAGCATCAAAAGATATATAGCCAACGGCCCCACCAATCAACCTTGGCCATTTTTCGTCAAACGCCAAATTCATCGATTTTATAATTTGTAGTGGATCGATTTTTAGATAATCTTTTTCTATATTATTTTCTCTTAAATCCCTTATTTCTAGTTCTCTCTTTTTCGCCTTTATTACAATTCTAGGATTAAATCCAATAAATGAATACTGAGCTAATTTATTTGATCCCGTAACAGACTCTAGGATATAACATGTATCAAATTGTTCATAGATCTTCGTGAATATATTTAGGGGTTGTGTGTATGGAAATGATTTGAAGTTTAACTTTATATTCGAGCTACTTTTAAGTTTCTTGTAGCCAAACTAAGTCACCCATGCTATTTTATCGCCTCATATTTATTATAATTGTGCACTATTTAAGACTTTTGTGTACATATATATTCATTTCAATAAAAAATTAAATAATCTCCAGTAAATTCCTGAAATCGATAATATTTGAATTCATCAAGCTTTATAAGTGCACCAAGGGGTTTACTTAAAATCTTCATCCTTAAAGCTGCTTCTAAAATGCCAATTAGTGGTATAGAAATCTCAAATCAGATCAATTTAAGTACCCGAGGTAAGTGGAGAGCTAGTCCAGGCTCAATTTATTTCATTTTGAACGAGCTTTTGTCATTGAAGATGATCTCTGAAGTGATTGGCTTTGGTTCGAATGTAAAAAGGTATATCACAACTAATAAAGGAAGGAGAATATTATCTTCATTCCTTACATCCGCAGATAAAGTCCTAATTAAGCAGTTTCTCTTTATAGGAATTATTGCTCAAATTGCTGAAAACGATATGGCAAAAATTTTGGTAGAACTCGCTGAACTGACTATCGATAAAAATAAGAGAAAAGATGATAATATAAGAAAAACTCTTCAACAATTATTTTTAACAATAGAAAAACTATAAATTATATAAAGGGGATAAAGAAAATGAACCCAAAAAGGGTTCTATGACTGAAAAAAAATTGTTTTCGATAAATCAGATATGATATTTTTAAGCTTCTTTATAGTACCTGAAACTTTTAATGGAAGAAGAGCAGAATTTTTAAACTTCATTGAGCTTATTATGAAGAGTAGATCATCTACACGGTCATGGTTACAACGGACAATAAGATAATTGGACCTTGTCATCATTATCTTTAGATTGATAGATTGTAGTCCTATTGCACCATAAAGATCTATTATTCTTGCTTTCATCGTCTTAATCAACTCTTTATCTTCAAAATACCCTACTTCAGAATAGATTAAGATGTACCTCTTTTTTGCATGTATCATTAATATCTACCAAAAATTTTTTGTGCCAAGATCCAACTTCTCTATAAGTTGTTTATCTGGAATCTCTAACAATATCTCTCTTCGAATCATCGAGTCGCCCCCTATAAGTTTGTAAAATTTGTAAAGTACCCTTGGCGGAACAATTTCAGTATAACTTCTTGCTGCACTTGAGAATATCGTAGTTATCTTTCTTCTCTTACAGATATTCATCAATAAAGCCAGATTTTTTAAGTAATTAGATAAAGTGAAATTAAAATATAGACGCAACGGATAAAAATCGAATTCAACTATAAATTTTACATTTGATTTTTTTGCGCAGAATTCTTTAACTTTTGAAACTTCATCAATGGTCCTACCTGCCTCAAGAATATAAAATGGAATGTCATATGCTTTTGCCTCATTTACATCTTTTGCTACATAAATTATTGAATCTTCAAATTTTTTCGATTTTTTTAACTCATTGACATTAGCTCTGAAAATACATTTTACTTTTTCTTGTTTACATATATTTACAACATTATTTCTTATATCACAATTACCTTCTAATTCAAAAGCAAGTACAGAAAAGCCTAGGAGCTTTGCAATCTTTATGGTTCTCTTAAAATCATCTTTAATACATACATGGGAATCTATTGCCGCTATTTTAGCAACCTCCTATAAAATGAAAGCTTCTCATTAAGATTTAAACTACTTTTAGGCTTGAGCTTTATTCTTATTACATCTGTCTCTGATATACTAATCTTGTTTTCGAACAATAATTGTTTACTTATACGGATATAAAAAGCACCATTTTCATCTAAATGTTTTAAAAGTTCATATTCCAATTTCTTTTTATCATCAGCGTTAAAAGAAGAAAATAAAATACGTAAAAACTCATCAGACTCAGAACCAGACAATTTAACCTTGCAAAGGATGATAGGGTTGCCAAAATGGCCCCTTGATTTTAAGGATTTAATATACCTTCCACTTAAAGGAAAAAATGAAGTAATCCTCTTGTTTACCTTTTCTTCATCCTCTGTTGCATGAATTATCCAATCAACTTCAATTGTTAAAAAATCTATTTTCCCCTTCAATATTCACACCTTCAAAAAGATAGAAGGATATAATAATATTCTTATAGAAAAAGCATATAAATGGACATTTGTGTCACAAAGTAGTGTAAAGTGAAAATATATGATTAATAAAAAAGTGCTATTAGATGAAGAAGAGATACCTAAGCAATGGTACTGTATCTTACCAGATCTGCCTAAACCATTACCTCCATTAATAGAACCGAAGAAGAGGTCACCTGGGCCTGGAATAGTTCCCTTAATATTTCCAAAGGAGATTATTGCCCAAGAAATGAGTAAGGAAAGATGGATAGATATCCCAGACGAAGTAAGGGACGTCTATCGTCTTTGGAGACCAACTCCACTCTTTAGAGCTATGGGTTTGGAAAAAACTTTAAAGACGCCTGCTAGGATTTATTATAAGTATGAAGGAGTAAGCCCCCCAGGAAGTCACAAACCTAATACTGCTATCGCACAAGCATATTACAATTTAAGGGAAGGAAAAGAACGTGTGTCTACGGAAACAGGAGCAGGGCAATGGGGTTCAGCTCTAGCTTTCGGCTGCCAATTTTTCAATCTTAGATGCACTGTATATATGGTTAGGGTTAGTTACGATCAAAAGCCTTATAGGAGAATTATGATGGAACTTTGGAATGCTGAGGTACATGCCAGCCCAAGCACTAAAACAGAATCCGGTAGAAAGATTTTAGAAGAAGACCCTGAGAGCTCTGGAAGTCTAGGTATCGCCATTAGTGAAGCTGTGGAGGATGCTCTTACCAATGAAGAAACCAACTATAGCATAGGTAGCGTCTTCAACCATGTCCTAACACATCAAACTGTTATAGGTCAAGAAGCTAAAAAACAACTTGAATTCGTCGGGGATTATCCAGATGTAATCTTTGGTTGTATAGGTGGAGGTAGTAGTTTCTCAGGTCTATTCTGGCCTTTCTACTACGATAAAGTCTCAGGAAAAGCTCCAAAGGAAACTGATTTTATAGCTATTGAAGCTACAGCTTGCCCTTCCATCACCAAAGGTGAATATATGTATGACCATGGGGACACGGCGAAGCTTACACCTTTAGTCAAGATGCATACATTGGGCCATGATTTCATACCTCCCCCTATCCATTCTGGAGGTCTGCGTTATCACGGGATTGCTCCTACTCTAAGTATCTTAAAACAAGAGAAGATGTTAAAGACACGAGCATATAATCAAATAGAGATCTTCAACGCCGCGAAGCTCTTTATCGAATCTGAAGGTACAATACCAGCTCCAGAACCATCTCATGCTATTAAGGGCGTCATCGATGAAGCCTTGAAATGTAAGGAAACAGGGGAAGAAAAAGTTATTCTCTTTTTACTTTGCGGTCACGGCCACTTTGATATGCAAGCCTTCGACGATTATCTTCAAGGTAAACTACAACCCTACGAGTATCCTGAAGAAGAAGTTCGTAAAGCTATGAATAAGTTAAGAAAGCTTTATCCATGGTTAGAAACCCTACCTTACTAACTGATTCCTTTCCATTTTTTACTCGGTTAAATACTAGTTTAAACGTAAAATTGGAAGGTTAATGGAAAACTCTTATTTGGTACTCTGAAAAATATGACACTTCTAGGATACCGTTTAAGTAAAATATAATTGATAACTTATCCATATAGTAGTTTTATTCAAGAGAATTAAAGGTCATAAGAGATATTATATCTTTCGTAAGGAGAAAAGGTATAAGAAAAAGCTATACTAAGGATTTCATTGGATTTGGTAAACAACCCTACCCAAAGTGAACTTTCATTTTCAAACCATGCCCAAAATAAGATTTTAAAAGTATTTGGGATAGAGTCTACAGCCCATACATTTTCATGTTCAGTAGTAAGTTCTAACGATAATGGTGATAATAGAGAGATTTTATCAGATATTAGAAGTATTTACACACCTCCCCCCAGCTCAGGAATTCATCCAAGAGAGGCTTCAAGGCATCATGTTGAAGTCGCACCAAAAATTGTTGAACAATCCTTAATCCAAGCTGGGACATCTATAGACAAAGTTGACGCAATAGCCTTTTCTGCTGGTCCAGGATTGGGGCCATGTTTAAGAGTTGGGGCCACAGTTGCTCGTTCTCTTGCTTTTTACTATAAGAAATCATTAATCCCCGTCAATCATGCGATAGGTCACATAGAACTAGCAAATATGCTTACAGGAGCTAAAGATCCTATCGTCTTACTAGTATCTGGTGGTCATACGCTTATTACAGCCTTTTCATTCGGCAGATGGAGAGTATTTGGCGAGACTCTTGATCTAACTATAGGACAACTTATAGATCAATTTGGGAGGGTGGCTGGATATAGCTCTCCATGTGGACAACAGATAGAGAATTTGGCTGAAAAGTCATCCAATTTTATTCCTTTACCATACACTGTGAAAGGAAACGATACTTCTTTCTCAGGTATTTTAACCTCTGTAAAAAAGTTGCTACACAATGGTAAAGATTTGGAGAGTTTGTGCTTCTCCCTTCAAGAGATAGCTTTTGCAATGCTGGCTGAAGTTACCGAAAGAGCTCTTGCCTTTACTGAAAAAAAAGAGGTTCTATTAACGGGGGGCGTGGCTGCGAATAAAAGGTTACAAGAGATGCTTATCGAGGTTAGCGAAAGACATGGTGCTGATTTCTTCGTAGTGCCAAAGAAATACAGTGGAGATTGTGGCGCCCAGATAGCATGGACCGGTCTCTTAGCACACTTAGTAGGTATTTCCGTAGGGGTTGAAAAAAGCTTCATAAAGCAATCTTGGAGGTTAGATCGAGTGGACATCAAATGGAGAGATTGATTAGAAAGGGAGCTGAAGCAGATATATACCTGGGAGAATGGTTTGGAAGAAAGGCAATCATTAAGATTAGAAAGTCAAAGCGATATAGGCAACCTGATCTAGATGCTGGATTGAGAAAAAAAAGAACGCTGCATGAAGCATCATTCTTAGTTGATGCAAGAAATTCCGGAGTTCCAACACCTTTGGTATACTTCATAGATCTAGATGAGGCAGAGATCGTCATGCAATGTATAATTGGAAAAAGACTTAAAGAGATAATCACTAATTGTAGGGGAAAATATAATGATATTCTTTATTTAAATGTTGGTAGAAGCATCGCTAAGCTTCACAAAGAAAATATAATACATGGTGACCTCACTACTTCTAACTTCATAGTCATGAAGAATAAAATTTTAGTCTTAATCGATTTTGGACTATCATTCTCCTCTCAAAGGCTTGAAGACAAGGCAGTAGATTTACATTTGATGAAGGAAGCTTTGACAAGTGCTCATAGCAAGGTTGCTGACGAAGTTTTTAACAAGATGTTAGAAGGTTATTCAGAAGTTGTTGGAACAAAGATTGTTAAAGACTTACTTAAAAAAGTGAGAGAAATTGGAAGAAGAGGCAGATATACTCGTGTCGAATAGTCGTAAATTGATATATTTTGCTACAAGTAATGAATACAAATTCAATGAAGCTAAAAATATCCTTGCAAATTATGAAATCGATTTGAAGATGGTTAAAGGTAAAATTAATGAAATTCAAGACGATAGTTTGAGAAGGATAGCTGTGTATGCTTTATCGAAGGCTTTAGATCAAGGTGAGCGTCCTACAATTATCGAAGATGCTGGACTTTTCGTGAAAATGTTAAATGGTTTTCCAGGACCTTACTCATCGTATGTCTACAGGATGTTGGGCGTAAATGGCATCCTTAGACTTATGAACCGCATGAAAAATAGAGATGCTGAGTTTAGGTCGGTAGTTGTTTTTGGCAATAAGCCAAGTATTATTAAGACTTTTCAAGGAGTAGTGAAAGGAAAAATCTCATTACAACCTAAAGGCAGATCAGGATTTGGTTTCGATCCGATATTCATACCAAAAGGCTCAAAAAAAACTTTTGGAGAGATGTCTCTAGAAGAAAAGAATTATCTTTCTCATAGGGCAAGGACATTCCATAAATTTGCTAAATGGTATATCAGTGTGTAGCTTCCAAAAATGGAAAGATAAAGTATTTATTTATTGCATTCTCAACTAAAAAGAGAACCTTGGCTCGAATACACTCGCCTAGCAGGGGAAAATCACAATCCGTGCGCCCGATTTCTAAGAGAACTCCTTCATGGTTGACATATAGCCCGGATGAGATCATAACTCAGATAGTCACAATGGCTAAGGACGGTCTGACTCCGAGCGAGATAGGAGTGAAGCTAAGAGACGAATATAACATACCTTTGGTCAAGCCTATATTGCAAAAATCGATATTGGAAGTTTTAGAAGAACATGATTTAGGACTGACTATTCCTGAGGAATTAGACAATCTTATAAAAAGAGCAAAGAAATTACAAGTTCACCTTAAGACACACAAAGGTGATAGAAAGAATGTTAGATCACTTGAGTTAATCGAAGCAAAGATTCATAGATTGGCAAAATATTATAAATCTAAAGGAAAGTTACAGGCTAAATGGAAATACTCGACAGTTGTGGCTCAATTAATGTAAATTGAGAGATAAAGTAATGGAAAAAATCGAAGGGTTATACGATAAGGCTAAAAGTATCGGAAATAGAATTCTACAAGAGATAAGAGAAAGAAAGAATATAATTATTGTAGGTCATTTTGATGCAGATGGTATAACTTCTGCAAGTATAATAGCTAATACGATACAAAGAAAAGATGGACGTTTTATAACGAGGATAACCAATAGTTTAAGACCTAAAACACTCCAAGATTTGAAGGAAGGAGACTACGACTTCTATATATTTTGTGAGTTGGGGGCAGGAATGGCGATGGAGATGAATGAAGTTCTAGGCGATAAATGGATAAACATAGACCATCATCAGATTAGCGATGATGAAAAAAAACTTGATAATGTCATCAATTCATGGCAATTTGACATAGATGGAACAAAAGAAATAAGCGCGGCTGGTATGAGTTACGTAGTATCTTTACAAATGGATGAAAAAAACACAGATTTATCATGGTTAGCTGTAATCGGTGCTCTTGGTGATAGGCAGGATCAAGGAGAGGGAAGGTCCATGCTTGGATTGAATAAAAATATTGTAAAGGACGCTATTGAAAGTGGATATCTCAAAGTTATAAGGGATATTATGGTTTATGGCAGAGAGACAAGGCCTGTACATGAAGCCGTAGCTTCGACGATAGCGCCCTTTTTATCAGGACTAACAGGGAATAGGGATACTTGTTTAGCAGCTCTCACATCGTCAGGCATAAATCTTAGAGATGGTGTAAAATGGAGGACGATAGCTGAATTATCAGAGGAGGAAAAAAAGAAAGTCATTGAGGCTATCATACCGTATATTGTACAAACACCTACTGCTACAGAAAAAGTGAAAGAGTTGATAGGAGATGTCTACATTTTAGAGATGGAGGAAAAAGATACACCTCTTAGAGATTGTAGAGAATTTGCCACATTGTTGAACGCTTGTGGAAGGATGAGGAAAGGAGGGGTAGGAATCTCGATTTGCCTTAGAGATAGGTATCTTGGTTTACAGGAAGGAGAGAAAGTTCTGGCAGAATATAGATCTACACTTGGCAAATACGTCCAAAATATCATAAGCGATAATAGCAGAGTAGTTGAGGGGGAATGGTCGTTCATGATTATAGGTGATGGTTTTATAGATGAGAATATTTTAGGCTCATTGGCCTCAATTTTAAGCGATATAAAGAAGTTTAGAGGAAAACCACTTTTAGTCAGAACAACTACAGAAGATAACGAAATTAGTTTTTCTGCTAGGTTAACTCAAGGTTGTAACCCAATTTTGAATTTGGGGTCGATAATGGCAGAGGCCAAAAAATTTGGTGGTGAAGGAGGCGGGCATAATATAGCAGCAGGATCAAGAGTTCCTCAGCAAAAACTAGATGAATTCTTAAAAGTTATAGAAGATAAGCTTAGGCAGTTAAATGAAAATTAAGGTTAAAATATCGATTGATTTAAAGGAAAGTATTGTAGCAAAGACAATTTATAGTTCTCTCAAACCTGACAATACAAATATACCTGAAGGTTTGGATATAGAAATGAAAGTTAGGGGAAAACACGTGATAATTATTTTCTTCTCAACTAAAAGATTGGAAACATTGATCTCGGCAATAGATGATCTTTTAGCATGTTGTCAAGCGTCAATAAATACTCTACTAGAGCTTTTAGTATTCGAATAAGATGAAAATAATTATCATAATAGAAAAAGTGATCAAAAGACACTATAAGAACGAATAATCCAACTACTATTAGTTATATAACGATAATTACTAATAGATCTTTTTCAAGTTTATAATTGGTGGCTATTATGCTTGATATTAAGTTTATTCGCGAAAATCAGGTTATGATCAAGGAAATGCTAAATATGAGGGCCATGAATGTACCTTTAGACCGTCTAATCGATTATGATACAAAGAGAAGAAAGATCATAACTAATACTCAAAAGTTAAAGCATGAGAGAAATCTGGTATCTGAGAAGATTGCGAAGATGAAAAAAGAGAACAAAGATGTGCAGAAAGATATTGAAGAGATGAAGAAAATTTCGGATAAGATCGCAAATGCTGATGTAAAAATTAGGGAGCTAGGAGAAAAAATGCAGGATGTATTGATGGTTATTCCGAATATACCAGATAAAACAGTTCCATATGGTAAGGATGAGAGCGATAATGTTGAGATAAGAAGATGGGGTGAATTTCCGAATTTCAAATTTCGACCAAAAGATCATATCGACCTTGGACTCAAATTGGACTTAATAGATATAGAAAGGGCAGCAAAGGTCGCCGGTTCAAGGTTCTACTACTTAAAAGGGAACTTAGTCTTACTGAACTTTGCCCTAATTAAATTTGGCTTGGATTTTATGAGAAAAAAAGGCTTTACGATTGTTCAGACCCCATATATGCTTCGCAGAGATGTTGTAGCTGGTTGTGTAGCTCTATCAGATTTCAAGGATGCCATTTATAAGGTAGAAGGAGAGAATCTCTATCTATTAGCTACATCTGAACATTCCATAGCCGGTCTACATAAAGATGAGATTCTTGGAGGAAAGATTCTTCCTCTAAAATATGCTGGCATAAGCCCTTGTTATAGAAAGGAGGCTGGAGCACATGGGAGAGACACAAAGGGAATCTTTCGAGTGCACCAATTTGAAAAGGTAGAGCAATTTACATTTTGTAAACCTAATGATTCATGGGAGATTCATGAACTACTATTAAGAAATGCTGAAGAAATACTTCAACTACTTAATATACCATATAGGGTAATGAACGTCTGTATAGGAGATCTTGGAACAGTCGCTGCAAAGAAATTCGATTTAGAGGCATGGTTACCAGGTCAAAGAAAATATAGAGAAGTGGTAAGTTGTTCCAACTGCTTAGAATATCAAGCTAGGAGGCTAAATATAAGGTATAGAGAAAGACCTAACCAAAAGCCATTATTCGTTCACACGTTAAATAGCACTGCTATAGCAACTGAAAGGACATTGATAGCTATAATGGAAAACTATCAAGAAAAGGATTGTTCTATCAGGATACCAAAAATTCTTAAACCTTATATGAATGGACTAGACGTAATTGCAAAGAGTTAATAACCAATAATTTTTAGAAAGTTTTTGTGGAATAATTGCTATTTCAACATTGTTAAGCTTTCTACTAATGGAAGATCTGCTATTTCATGTATGGCTTTTACTGGCATCTTTCCATCTATTACGAGAGTTAGACTAGGCTCAGGAGCTAAATCAGGATCTTCAGCAAGAGCTTGTCTAACTACCAAACCGTATTTTGCTAATATAGCTGTTACACTAGCAATAACACCTGGTTTATGTGGATCTGATCTTACGATTAAAACACTATATCCTAGAATTTCCGATACCTCGACTAAACTAGCTCCAACAGACTTTATTCTCATGAATATTCCGCGTAACTCTGGATTGGCTAGAATCTGTTTCGCGGCACTCTTCACAACTCTTCTATCAACACCAACTGATCTAGCAATTGCTGTATCATCGATCTCTATATCATCTATATACAATTTACCTCTTCCATCTATTCTTATACCTACCTCTACCATCTTTTTAACAACATTTAACCTACTTTTCTGCCTTTTAAACTGAGTTTGAATTCTCTTCCACAATCTAGATAAAGGATGTACAACAATGCATTTAAAAGTACCTCTTTTTATGAAATTTTTAACTATAACTCTTAATAAATGATACTCAATCTTTTTGTCTTTGACATGATTGTTTAAAGAAGTTGACAATTATTTACAAATCTTCCTAATGTAAATAAATTTTTTAAGATGGGAATTCTAAATAGGATAAAAAGCTGGTTTAATATAGTAGAAAGTGCACCTCCCATGACACCTATTAATGAGGTAAGCCCCGAAAAAGTAACAATAGAGACTGGAGATCAAAATTCTAAAGCAGATGATCTCATAGAAGCTATAAAAGTTGCTTATGAGGCGCCCAGTTCTACAGAGTCTTTATCTACAAAATCTGAAACAGCTCAATTCCATGACAGTTCACCAAAACCTCAACAAAAGAAGAGAAATTCACGTAAATCAAAAAAGTCAGTTTCCAGATCTAAAAAGAAAGTAAAAGAAGTAATCTTAAAGACTTAACCTATTGATAGCCTCCCTCCAAAACTTTGCATAATAATGGAAGATAACATTGAAGTTATCTTCCATTTCAGATAGTAGTGATCAAATCCTAATCTTTTTGAATTCGCAAAATATATCAAGAACAGATTTAGACCAAATTTCATAATCTTCTTTTTCAGGATAATTTTCGTAGAGTTTTTTGACTTTATTCATATATCTAGCTGTTTCAGCTAAATTTCTAAGAATGCTTGGTCTCTTCATTCCCCTAATCATTCTTCTAGCTTTTTCCGTTATTGATAAATCACCATTCCCATAACTAAGCCTTTCCAAGTCAGAGTTAGTGATCAGCCTATTTTCTATACCGAACTCAAGGTCCTCATTATCTAACTCTTGTAAAAAGATTTTAAAGATCTCTAAACTAGCAGCTTTCATTCCATAAGCGTCAACAAACTCTTTATTGACTTTCCATAATATTTTGCTTGGATCATCATCACTCAAACTTTCTATGGCAATTCTCCCAGCTATACTTCCAGCTATCATTGACTGTCCAATACCGCCTCCATGTATTGGATTTGCAGTAAAACCAGAGTCACCTGCAAATATTGTTCCATATACTACTAGAGAATGAAGAGGTCTTCGAGTAGGTACAACTCCACCGCCTCCTGTGAGGATCTTCGAATCCTTAAGAATAGGAAGATTTGCTAAATGATCTTTGAAGATATGCTTTGGATCGTTTCCACATCCACCTTTAACCCCTATACCTATATTTACGAGATTATCACCTTGAGGGAAGAACCACCAATATCCTTGAGGGGCAATATTCGCATCTAAATAGATTTTAGCACAATTTTGATCTTCTATGTTGACTTTTAACTCTCTGACTTCCCTATAGCATACTGCAAAATCTTCCCAAGGCGGTTCTTTGACGATTCCATGCATTTCAGGTAAAGTTCTTCTTAAAACTCCAGTCCAGCCACTTGCATCTATAACTGTTCTACCCAAGAACGATAGACTTACTCCCTGTTTTTTATTTAATACTTTCACGCCAATAGCCTTTTCTTTATCCAAAATGGGTGAAATTACTTTTGTATTAGATTTCATTTCTACACCTTTATCTAAAGCTTGATTTAAGAGCCAACGACCAAACTCGTATCTATTTAAAGCATAACCATCCCCTTCAACTTCATATCCATGCCTTCCAGAGGGAGAATAGACAAAGATGGCATCCATCCTACCTTTTATAACATTACTTGGAGGATTCTTTAATTTCACAGTTTTGAAGTGATGTTTACCTATAGCATCCCCGCAGACTTTCTCACCTATCTCTTTGAAATCTTTACAGTCCAGCATCAATACTTTCGAACTTTGCTCAGCAGCAGCTATACCAGCCATACATCCAGCAGTTCCAGCACCTACTATTATGAGATCGTATTTCAGCAAACTTCACACCTGATTTACATTAAATATAGTATTATAAATCAGGGGTGCTCTATTAGTTTATAAATAATTAGAGAAAAAATGATGATTAAAATTGAAATAAAAAATTGAGGAGGGTTTAATCATACTCCTCAGGCATTCCACCTGGCATCCCACCAGGTGGCCTCGATGGCTCTCTCATTTTACTGGCTGCTATTACATCATCGATTCTGAGTATCATACATGCAGCTTCTGTAGCTGACTTTATTATCTGCTCCTTGACGACCACTGGCTCATAGACACCTGCCTCATATGTATCGATAATTCCTCCGTCCTTGATTCCGATACCAGCCCATATTTGACCTTGACCGTGTTTTGACCTTAACTCTACCAATGTGTCTATTAGGTCAAGTCCAGCATTTTCAGCCAATGTTAAAGGAATGACTTCGATAGATTCTGCAAATTTTTGAACCGCTAGTTGTTCTCTCCCAGTAAGTGTATGTGACCACTCTTGTAATTCATGAGCTATCTGGGCTTCTGGTGCTCCACCACCCGCAACTATAGCAGGTTTCTGCATAACATCTCTTGTTACGCAAATAGCATCATGCATCGACCTTTCCGCCTCATCGACTATTCTTTGAGTCCCTCCTCGAATCAGAATCGTTACAGCCTTAGGATTCTTACATCCTTCTATGAATACCCACTTATCCTCCTCGATCTTCCTTTCTTCAACCAGTTCAGCAAATCCCAAGTCACTTTCAGACATGTCTTCAAGGGTTGTTATTACTCTGCCTCCAGTAGCTTTTGCCAATTTATCCATATCGCTCTGCTTTACTCTTCTAACCGCCATCATGTTAGTTTTTGCAAGATAGTGCTGTGCGACATCATCGATACCCTTTTGACAGACAACGATATTGGCGCCAACATCAGAAATCTTGTCTACCATATCCTTCAACATGCGGTTCTCCTCATCAAGGAACATCTTTATCTGTTCAGGGTTGTTAATATTGATCTTAGCATCGAACTCTGTCTTCTCTACCTCAAGAGGAGCATTAATGAGGACTATCTTTGCATCTTTGATCTTCTTAGGCATTCCAGCATGAACTACTTCTTTGTCGATTACTACGCCTTTTATTAGAGAGGTTTCACCTAAAGAGGTGCCAGGTTTTTTCTCTACTTTAACATCGTCTATATCGACTTTGTATGTATCGTTTACCTTTCAGACACTTGAAGAAGGGCGTCGACTATAATTTCAGCCAATATTCCACTTTCCGATGATACCATCTTGGTTTCCATGCTTGTTTTAGCTATACGGGCCAACCATTCTTTATCGTCAGGGGGTATCTTCATTGCTATTTTCTCAAGTACCTTTAATGCTTGCTCGGCTGCACTTCTATAACCCTGAACGATAGTTGTCGGATGAACTTCCTTCTCAATTAGTTCGAGAGCTCTCTCTAAAAGACCTCCCGCAAGGACTACTGAAGAGGTTGTTCCGTCTCCAACTTCGTTGTCCGTAGTCTTTGCGATTTCAACCATCATCTTTGCAGATGGATGTTGGATATCGATCTCCTTCAGAATTGTTGCTCCATCGCTGGTAATTGTTACGTCACCTAGACCGTCTACGAGCATCTTGTCCATCCCACGAGGCCCTAAAGAGGACCTTACGACCTCCGCGACCAGTTTAGCTGCTGTTATGTTATTTTTCTGGGCATCTTTACCCTTTGTTTGCGCAGTACCCTCTCTCAGGATTAGGATCGGCTGTCCAGATTGAGTGATTGCAGGAATAGCTTGTGCACACATTTTTTTTTGTTCACCTATAACTTTGTATATGAATGAAATTTTTCTATCTTTTATATTTTACTCTTATAGTAAAATCATATTAAAGCCTTCGTTATTGTAACATCTTTAATCAGCATCGCAGGAGCAAGAGTTGGGATAGATACTTCCCACCATTCAACCCACTTTCTTTCATTAGATATGCCAAGGATACTAGTAAGCTGTCTTGGAATGCTATCACTTATTCTAAGCCCTGCGACCGGGTGTTTTATCTTACCATATTCTATCAAGAATGCTGCATCTCTAGGAATCGTCGAGTACTCTCCAGTCCTGATATTCTGAAATCTTGTATACCAATTATTCGTTACTAAAATACCTCTATTTACTTCTTTTATTAGATCATCTACACTCATCTTCCCAGGGTCCACAACAAGGTTCCAAGGATGAGGTTCTATTATTCCAGCATTGCCAGTAGGAGACTTACCAAATTTTCTAGCTGTAGTGCTATTGTGGAGGTAACCCTTCAATACACCTTTCTCGATAATTATATTCTCATGAGTTGGTAAGCCCTCATCATCAAAAATCCTTCCACCAAAACCTCCTTCGATCACACCATAGTCTCTTAGAGTAAATTCATCAACACCCACCTTCTGACCAACTTTATCGGCCAAGAAAGAGAGCCCAGCATCTACAATAAAAGCTGATGAAAAAGAGCCAGTATGCTGAACTATATCTGCTGTTACAGTAGGCATTGTAACAAGGTCATATATTCCCTCTTCCCAAGGGTGGGGATCGATCGAACTTTTTGCATAATCTCCTGCTGTACTTCCTGCTTCAGAAGGTTTAAAGTCGGTGAGCTTTGCGGCACATGATAGACCGTGACCACTCGTTTCTTCTTCAGTAAAAGCCCTTACATTAAGTAGTATCTTTGTGGTTTTATCTTCACCAGTAACATTACCTGATGTTAAGATATTGAGCTCTTCTTCTGATGCCATCAAAGAACCTGAAACTCTAGTCGCGCCTGCATCGATCCCTGCATCTACTGCTTCCTTAGCAAATTCTATCAATTTTATTTCATCTTCAACTATTTTTTTATCATACATCCTATGTGATGAATATTCGAATTCTCCTCTTGGTAATGGTGTATACTCAGGACTTGGTGAGATCAGCTCACATGCTTTTATCAGATCTGAGGTAAATTTTTTTAAACCTACCACACTAGGATTGGATGTAGCACCTATCATCCTCTTTTTATCCTTTGCAACATAAAGGAAGAGCTCCAAGTTCTTTATATTCTTGGTAACAGTAATTGAGTTATTACTGAACCTGATCTGGTTTTCAATCGTTTGGGCACATATGGCAGATACATCTGTTGCACCAAGCTTCAATGCTTCTTTAAGTGCTAAATCGGTCAATTCGACTTTCTGTATATCATCTCACCCCTATCTTTATCGCCCTCAGCCTCATGTCAGGTCCTCCAGTCCATACGGGAGCGTCCTGCATAGGATCGCCTTTACCGCATGTCCCAGCTACAAATTCAACTTCTTTGCCCCTAGCATCTACACTACTCCAAAGCTTAGGGGTTGTTATCTCTAAAACTGGATTTCTTACCATACCTTTTATATCTCCTTTTTCAATCATATAAGCCTCGAGACCTACGTATCTTTGATTGAAACGCTTGTCATCGATATTCCATTCCATGAAGGATTTGATGTAGACGCCAAGTTTGATATCTTCTAAGAGTTCTTCTAAAGAATAGTCTCCAGGCTCAACAAAGGTATTTGCCATCCTTATGATGGGTTCTCTATCATAGCTTGAAGACCTTGATGCACCATTGCTTGGTATATTGAATACATACGCTGTGGATCTGTCATGTAAAAATTCATAGATAACTCCAGCATCGATTAGCTTTCTTTTTCTTGCAGTGACACCTTCATCATCGTATAAGTAATAACCACTAGAGTGCGGGATATCAGGATCATCGCTCACATAAGCTTCCTCGCTCCCTATCTTCAGCCCAATATCATCAGACTTCAGATAAGATTCGCCAGCTTGTGCAGCTTCTCTGCCCAATATTCTATCAGCTTCCTCAGGATGACCTGCTGATTCATGAGCAATTATACCACTGACATTGGGGCCCAGAACTACATCAATAATCTCCTTTGGAGGCTTCTGATCATTCTTTACAACAAGAGCAAGATTATCAGCCTCTTTCTGGATATATTGGAAAATCTTAAGTCGATCTACTACTTCCCATCCTCCACTCTCACCAAGTTGTGAATAGCCTGAGGGTATCGTTATAGTGGCTGTTTTACCTTCGTATAAAGTTGTTATGAAGCTATAAAAGCCTAATCTAGGTACCCTGCTTCTTATCTTCGCCCCATCACTGTTCATGTATATTTTTTCTTCAAGATGAGTTGTCGCGACCAATAACCTGTTCGGAAAGTCGACGCCAGCCCTACCATTCTTTATCTGATAATCCGCTTCCCTCAAAAGATCGAAAAGATCTTTTAAACCAATATTCTCAATATTTTTCTTCTCTTCTGCTCTCCAATTAGCACAGATAGCCTTCTCTTCGCTTAAATGAATCTTATACTTTAAAAGAATAGATGATGCTTTTGCTCTTTTAACAGCCTTCTCTACAATTACTTTTAGATTTTCTTTTGATAAATCATTTGTACCTGAAAAGGCTAAAGAGCCAGAACAGATTACTCTCATACCTATCCCATAAGCATCACTGATTGTAGCTGGTTCTGGAATTCCATTTCGTAAGAGACAGTTTATCCTTTTTATCTTATGCAACTTAGCTTCAGCATAGTCTGCACCAAGTTTTTGTGCGAGATCGACTGATAAAGTTATCAGATCTTCATCCAAAAGACACACGTTTTAACTACAAGAGAAGACTATGAGAAAAACTTTACTTGTTATAGCGTGATAAGATCGATTATTATATCATGAATATTATATCTTATCGAATTGAATGCTTTTGAAAATTGTGAATAATAAGGGGGTCTACACTCTTATAATCCATATTGTTAAGAATATCGATGTTAGGGTCGGTAGCATAGGTTTTATCGAATTTAGTAGAGGATTTTACACATATACAGGGTCTGCATTGGGTTCTGGCTCAACAGGATTGATGGGGAGGATTCAAAGACATTTGAAAAAAGAAAAAAAGTGCTTCTGGCATATAGATTACCTTTTAAAAAGTAAATATGCATCAGTAAGAGCTGTAATCTATGCAAGCACTGAGAGAAGGTTTGAATGTGAGATCGTGAGAGAAATGGTTAACTCGTTGAACGTAGAACCCCTGAGAATGTTCGGGTCTGGTGATTGTAGGAAGAGATGTAAAAGCCATCTTCATTATTTTATAGATAATAATCTAATCATTGAAGATATCATCGGTGTTTATCATAATTTGAGTCTGATGCCGAAATTATTCACGCTGGCATTAAATAATCACTTCGATTAGTTAATTCCCATTTTTTTTGGGACATTAAAGAGTTTTTCCCATCATGTAAGCATCTTCTCCATCTCGATAATATCCTCTAATCGTAGAAATTATCTTAAAGCCTAACTTTTTATAAAGTCTTACAGCAGATAAATTGGAGACTCTTACTTCAAGATAGATTTCTGAACAGCCTCTATCTTTTAATGCTTGCAAAGCTTCTTGGACAAGGTTAAGTCCCAAGCCTTTTCTACGATGTTGTTCAAGCATTGCAAGTGAGATTATATGTCCCTTTCTAGCTATTCTAAACTTTTGAATAGCAGATAAGCCATATTCGACCCTACACATTATATATCCCACTATCTTTCCATCTTTTTCAACGACAAGAAAAGCTTCAGGTAATTCTCTTAAGGTTACCTCAAAGAAGTAGTCTGAATAATGCTCAGGTAAGCTAGACAGGTTTATTTTAGCGACCTGACTCAGGTCCTCATTTTTACACTGTCTGAGGGTGTATTCACCTATCTTTTTTAGAGATGCCTTTTGCAACTCTATCACAAATATGAGTATTTTAAGTAAGTTTTAAACATAGCGGGGAATAAGAATTAATATATCGATTAGCTCATTCCAGAACTTATAGTAATTAATAGAAGGACCAGAACCTACCAACCAATGAATGCAACCATCAATAGTGTAACCCTTTCTTCTCCATCCTGTACATATACCACTTGGTTTAGTGTGAAGCTCGAAAAATTAGGTATCATAACCTTTCATTTGTACTCTTTTTTTAGGGCTAAAATCTGGCATATAAGCGTCATAATATAACAAGTTTAATATTATTTCTAAGATCCTTATTTAAAAATGATGATATTTTTAAGGTCCAAGATTCTAATATAATCTGATTCTTAATGTCAGAGAGTTATGGGAATGCGTTAAATGATTATGAAACGATAGTCAATATTGTCAATTCCCATTTTACTATCAAGGACCGTTACCTTCGGAACAATGATGTTATAGAATTTAGTATCGACTCTACGGAGTATTTAAAACAGAATTTTAGAAAAGTTGCGAAAGAACTTAAGTCGAAAGGTTTCATTGCTTTCCTAAGGAGGACGAACGGTGACATAATTCTAACTGTAGGAAAGATGGCTGTAGTCACTCATTTTAGTAGAAGAAAACCTTTACTTCTTTTTCTGATCGTCATCGGGGTTGTTCTAATCGATGGCTGGTTACGTTCAACAGATTTCATAAGCAGATTTGAATTAAATTTTGACCCAATATTCTTTACTATAGTTTATACGCTTTCCATAATGGGTATTATTGGAGTTCATGAGTTAGGTCACATGATAGCATCATCTACCCATGGTATCAAATCATCGCTACCATATTTTATTCCAGGTTTTCCAGGTGTTCTACCGACTTTTGGTGCATTGATTACTGCTGGTGAGCCTCCATTAAATCGAGATGCACTCTTTGATCTAGGATTATCTGGTCCAATTGCTGGCCTTATTGTAACTTTAATAGTAACGGTCCCTGGAGCCCTAACTTCCATACTTTTACCCTCTTCAGAGGTTACTCAAATGATGGATTTAGGAGGAATGTTCATAACTAGTCCAAGCTTGCTCATGCTAGGGATTTTTGAATTGACAGGAATGGTACAAGAGGGTATGATAATTTATCTTTCTCCACTAGGTTTTGCAGCATGGCTCGGATTTATAATCACCTTTCTCAACATGTTACCTGCTTGGCAGCTTGATGGTGGACACATAGCGAGAGGTGTTTTAGGAAGAGAGAAACATAGGATAGCGACTTACTTGAGCATACTTCTCCTGTTCTTGTTGGGTTATTGGTTGATGGCTCTTCTAGTATTATTTTTATCTATGGGAAGGATCGAGATGCGTCCACTAGATGATGTAACATCGATATCGAACGGAAGGAAATATCTTTTCATATTCATAATAATTCTTGCCGTACTTTTAATACCAATACCTTTCTGATTTCCTTCTAACAATCATCAGGAATTTTAACTTGGGATTGTTGGAAGGATATTTAAAGCATCTGAAATCAATAATATTTTTGTTCTCCTACCAAGTTCTTGAAGTATATGATTTAATATATCACTAGCCTTCTTTGAAGTACGTAGACCAAGTTTCTCAGTATAATAATAAGGAAGTGAAGAAGCCAACATCATATTATGCTTTTGCAGATTGTTTTTAAGATACATCAGATCTTCTAGACCTTCTACATAATCTCTACGTTTGATAAATTCATCTACGTTCAACCTATCAGTAACGAAAAGTTTGAGGGCTTCTGATCCTAGACCCTCTGAACATTCTGCAAAAAGAATCAACATCCCTTTTTTATCTAGCCCTCCTATTACATTCCAAAGTGATCTTATGGACGATGATAAAGTCAAGCTCTTTAAAGGATCGCCGAGACCGACAAGCATTACACGTGCTGGTTGCTTTAAAACCCTTTTTGCGGATTCATAAAGCTTTGAGGATGCCTTCGAATGGGTATCCGTTATATCGCCTAGAAAGAGTTCCGATACATCACCGCTTCTATTCATAACCTCAATTGAGGTAGATACATGAAGACCCGCCTCCTCGACTAACTTTGAAGCGAATAAAGCTGATTTCGTATCCAAACCAGGTTTGGGGTGGTTATCAAGACGTCTTTTAAACGCCTCTGCCATAAATCCAGAGTCTGTAGCTTTAATAATGGATACCGGCCCTCCTCCAAAGCCGAATAAAGGGTCAAAACCGACTTCTGATATCATTATCATTTTATTTCTAAAGAATGGTGTTGGTACCCTGACTTTGTAACCATCAACAATACCTACCTCTTTATCAGCCTCTCCAATCGGGATAATATCTATCGGCCTATCCTTAAAGGCCCTTTTGACATTATACAGACTATCTTTATGTACAGATACTGTAAAATCGTTCTGGGATTTACCTTTTTCTATCTGCAAATCTAAGAGAGAAGTTAAGACTTTGAGTGTCGCATTTGTTATATCTGCTAGAAGGATTATAGATTTACCTTCTGTCTCAACGCTATCTAATCTTTCATATAGAATTTCATCATCGAGCTTTGGGACATCTGGATTCAAAACTTCTGCTAAATTTTCAGCCTTTATGTCGACGGCTACCTCGACTTCGCCATAAGGTATCCAAATTTCTGGCAAGATTGTAGAGTGTTAAGTAGTGCTTGATATTAAGCATTTCAGGATTGATACTGGGTATTGATTTGCACTAGAGTTGAGTCACCGAATTCCTGACACTTTTAAAAAATGTTTATTTTTCAAAAACATGATATATCATAATGCATGCAAAAAACCTTCAAATCCATAGCAGAGCTGTGTGAAAAACTAGAGGCAACTGATAAGCGACTTCGAATGATTAGCTTAGTTGCAGACTTCTTAAAAGAGTTGAAAGTAGAAGAGGTTGAGCCTGCTGTATCTATGATCTTGGGAAGGTATCTACCAAGATGGAGCCAACAAAACCTTGATGTAAGTTGGGTAACCCTTCGTCACATAATAAAGCGAATAACAAAAGCTGATGATAGAGTACTTATAGATGTATTCGGCAAGACGGGGGATATAGGCTCAGCCACAAAGATAATATTTGAAAGTAGCAAAGTTGGTAGGCAATCAACACTTTTTGAAAAAAAGTTGACAATAATCGAGGTTAGAAAAAGTATAGAAAGCATAGCGAAAACCACTGGTCCTGGCTCTAGAGAAAAGAAGGAACGTCTCATTGAAGTTATGTTCAGTCAAGCTTCACCTGTTGAAGCCAAATATTTAGTAAAAATCTTTATCGGCGAAATGCGGATCGGCTTTTCTGAGGGATTGATGGAACAAGCGGTTTCCAAAGCTTTTGAGATCCCACTAGAAATGGTACAAAAAGGATTTATGATCACAGGAGACATAGGAGAAGTATCTGTTATAGCAAAAAGGCAAGGTAAAAAAGGATTATCGAAGATCGAGTTTAAAGTTTTCAGACCTGTTAGGCTCATGTTGGCTCAGATGGCTAATGATATCCCCGAAGTATTAAGAGAGCATGGCAAAACAGCCTTCGAATACAAGTTAGATGGTGTCAGAGTTCAGATCCACAAACTTGGTGAAGAGGTAAAGATCTTTAGTAGAAGATTAAAGGATGTAACGGAAAGTTTTCCTGAGATCGTAAATAAGGTTCAGAAAAATGTAAGAGCGAAAGAAGTAATTTTTGAGGGTGAAATCATAGCCGTCAACAGTCTAGGCCATCCAATTCCTTTCCAGCATCTTATGAGGAGATTTAAAAGGGTTCGTGCAATAGAGGATATGATCAAAAAAATTCCAGTTAAACTGTACTTGTTTGATATTTTATATCTTGATGGAGAAAGCCTGATTACAGATCCATATACAAGGAGGAGACGAATTTTAGCTGAAAATTTTGGAGAAATATCTTTAACAGATCAACTCATTAGCAACAACTTGGAAGAAAGTGTACAATTCTTAAAAAAGGCTACAGATTCAGGACATGAGGGTCTCGTAGCAAAAAAATTGGACAGCCAATATGTACCAGGAACTCGTGGAAAACTTTGGCTAAAGATAAAACCCGTTCTCGAACCCTTGGACTTGGTTATAGTTGCGGCAGAATATGGATACGGCCGAAGACATAGATGGCTCTCAGACTATTATCTGGCTGCTCTGGATCCTGAAACGGAAGAATTTTTAATGGTTGGGAAGACCTTCAAGGGATTGTCGGATATGGAAATCATTGAAATGACAGAGAGACTTAAAGAAATTACGATAAAAGTAGAGGATAGAAGGGTGGTCGTAATTCCAAAAATCGTTGTCCAGGTCCTATATAATGAGATACAGCAAAGTTCAAAATATAGATCTGGCATGGCATTACGTTTTGCAAGAATAGACTTCATAAGAGAAGACAAAACTCCAGAAGAAGCTGATACTATACAAAAAGTCAGAAAAATCTTTGAAAAACAGTTTATAAAAAAAGGCAGATATAAAATAGATCGGTTATTAAATTAAAATTACAATTAAAAAAAGAAGGTGGTTAGTAGCTTTAAATGCTACTTTCATGTAACTTCTTTCGACATCTTTTTAGCCATACTGTAAACCACAGGAACCAGCATTATTGCTAAAGCTATAGCAAAAGCCCATGAAATATTAGCGATAACATTTGTTACTCCTTCAAATGTCGCAAAGATCGCTCCAGCGCCGATAATAAGGAAAACGCTGTATAGTACAAACTTTGCGTATCCTGCGACCGACCTAAATTCCATATGATCGTCTGTGATAGACTTGATAAGACCGTCGGTCAAAGATATCCCGACACCAATTATGACAAAACCAAGTATCAAAGGATACACTAAGCTGCCTGCAAGTAGCATAAGATCAAGTGCTATGAGAAGTATAACCGCTATCAAACCTATTTGAAGAAGATTTGTTAGCATATCGGCTATTTCGGATTTCGCTTCTGGTATGAGAGGTTTCAACATCGAGCCCACAAGAGTTGCAAGGAAATCGACTAAAACAAAGCCCAGGACTATCAGCACAATTCCTCCTAAAAGTCGAGGCAAGTAAGATGCTACAAGAACCAGATACTCGCCCAATGTACCCCCAATATTCAGGATTTGTATTGCGAGGATAAGAGAGAGAACGACGATGAAAGCCTTAACAACCCCTCCAACAAAACTTGAAAGATCCAATCCAGCAGTTCTAAATGCTTTTCCAGTACTACTTTTATCGAAGCTTTGTTCTATGCCCAATTTTTCGATAAGTGCATTCACAGCCCTTCCGACTGCTGCTCCAGCAATGTATCCGATTATTATTACGATGATAGCTGCTATAATTAATGGTAGATAGGCAACAATATCTGCAAGTAATTGACTTAATGTTTCCACGATTAGTGCTTCCATTCAGTACACCTTTATGAAATATTTCATAACTTTCTTATAAAAATATGGATTTTATAGTCATTACATAGTAATACACAGCCATACTCATGAATTTCAATGATGCGTTCCATTAAATTTAATTAAATATAATTAAATATAATTAAACTAAATTAAAAGAGATCTTTTCTTATTTGAAACTCTTCTGGCTATTAATGCAGCAAAAGCGCCAGCACCAACACCATTATCGATATTGACAACAGACAATCCTAAAGAGCATGATTGTAACATAGCCATTAGGGCACTTACTCCTTTTTCCCCATATCCAAAGCTCAAAGAAGTTGGAACGCCGATAACAGGGACATCTACGAGGCTTGAAACCAGAGATGGTAATGCACCTTCCATACCTGCAACCACTACTAGGGCATCTACCTCTTTTTTCAACATTTCTTTTAAAGGTCCGAATAGTCTATGAATTCCAGCCACACCCACGTCGTAAGCAGTGAATACCTCACAACCGATTTCTTCAGCGATCACCTTTGCCTCCTCTGCTACATTGATATCAGATGTTCCAGCAGTTATGATCCCGATCTTTCCTCCAGACCTCTCTAATTTAATGCCTTTTTTTCTCATTACAATCATTTTTGATCTTTGATATACAGTTAGATCTATGTCAGATGTAATTATCTTATTTATTGCTTTAATAGAATCATCATCTGCACGACTGATTATCGCTCTACCTTTTTTATTCGTTAAATGAAGGGCAATTCTTGCAGTTTCTTCAGGCAATTTTCCTGTAGCCAATATGATCTCAGGGATTCCTCTCCTTAATTCTCGACTGATGTCTACCTTTGCAATATTACTTATCTCTTCTATAGCAGATAATTTCAACATCGTTTCTGCTTCATCTATCGATATTTCTCCTTTAGCAAGCTTCTCGAGAATTTTTCTCATTATGATCATCATGAAATATCGGCATTATTTTATTCTTTACTCGAAAAAGATCTTAGCAAAACTTAACTGATCGGTTACTTATTAAAATAGAAATGGTCCAAGATCGGGTACTCATTATCGACTGTCAAGTTGCGGGTATTTCTGGAGATATGTTTCTAGGTGCCTTGATCGATCTAGGAGTTGATGTCGATGAAGTAAAAGGAATGATGAAATTGGCAGGAGGATACATGAAAGGGGTCAAGAGTCTAGATGTAGAAGTAAAAGAGGTAAAAAGAAGGGGTTTCAAAGCGAAAAGGGTCGAAGTAAGAGCTAT